>NZ_JBVPVA010000899.1:0-7276 GCF_055612215.1 Actinomycetospora sp.
AAGGAGGACGAGGACGGCGCGGGCGAGGGGTGCGGCAGCCAGAGGTGGACCTCGCGGGTGTGCGCGAGCGCCTCGAGGACCTCCAGGTGGGCGGTGGCCAGCCGGGTGGGCCCGAAGAAGGAGAGCCGCGCCGGGAGGTCCCCGTCGCCGCCGGGGCCCGGCGTCGTCGAGGTCCACCACCCCGCGCCCGGGCACGCGCCGACGACGCTGCTGGAGCGCCTGCAGGACGACCTGCGCCACGACCGCGCGCCCGTCCTCGCCGACGTCCCGGGCGACGCCAGCGTCGCCGTGCACTCCTGCCACGGGGCGGACCGGCAGGTGGAGGTGCTGCGCGAGGCGGTGCTCGGCCTGCTCGCGGACGACCCGACGCTGGAGCCGCGCGACGTCGTCGTCATGTGCCCCGACGTCGAGACCTTCGCCCCACTCATCACCGCGGCGTTCGGCGGCGCCGGGGACGGCGAGCACCCCGGCCACCGGCTCCAGGTCCGGCTCGCCGACCGCGCGCTCACCCAGGTCAACCCGCTGCTCGGCGTCCTCGGCACGGTGCTCGACCTCGCGGACGCCCGGCTCACGGCGAGCGAGCTGCTCGACCTCGCGGAGTCCGGGCCGGTGCGGCGCCGCTTCCGGTTCGACGACGACGACCTCGAGCGGCTCCGCACGCTCGTGTCCCGCGCCGGGGTGCGCTGGGGGCTCGACCAGGAGCACCGGGCGGCCTACCGGCTCGGTCGCGTCGCGGACAACACCTGGGAGCGGGGGCTGGACCGCCTGCTGGTCGGCGTCGCGATGTCCGGTGACGAGCAGGTCTGGCTCGACACCGCGCTGCCCCTCGACGAGGTCGACTCCCGCGACGCCGACCTCGTGGGCCGGCTCGCCGAGCTCGTCGACCGGGTCGGCGAGGTGCTCGACCGGATGCAGGGCGGCGGGGGCGGGCGCACGGGCGCGCAGTCCCTGGGTGCCTGGCTCGACGCGCTCACCCTCGCCGTCGACGGGCTGACCGCCACCGCGCCCGCCGACGTCTGGCAGCTCACGCAGACCCGTGCCGTGCTCGCCGAGGTGCGGGGCTCGATCGACGACCCGGGCGACGAGGGCCCCGCGCTCACGCTGCACGACGTGCGCGCGGTCCTGGGCGACCACCTCGCCGGCCGCCCCACCCGCGCGAACTTCCGCACCGGCACGCTCACCGTGGCCACGCTCCTGCCCATGCGCAGCGTCCCGCACCGCGTCGTCTGCCTGCTCGGCCTCGACGACCAGGTGTTCCCCCGCGCCGGGAGCACCGACGGCGACGACGTCCTGGCCCGCGACCCCTGCGTCGGTGAGCGGGACGCCGCCGCGGAGGACCGCCAGCTCCTGCTCGACGCGATCCTCGCCGCGACCGAGCGCCTCGTCGTCGTGCACTCCGGCGCCGACGAGCGCACCAACGCGCCGCGCCCGCCCGCCGTCCCGGTCGGGGAGCTGCTCGACACCCTCGACGCCACGGTGACGGTCGGCGGCCGCCCGGCCCGCGAGCACGTCGTGCACCAGCACCCGCTGCAGCCGTTCGCGGCGCGCAACTTCTCGACCCGCGCCGGCCGGCCGTTCAGCTTCGACGCGACCCAGCTCGCCGGGGCGCGGGCGCTGGTCTCGGGCCGGTCGACGCCCCCGCGGTTCCTCGACGGGCCGCTGCCCGCGCGGGTCGGCGCCGGGCCGGCCGACGTCGACCTGACCGACCTCGTGCGCTTCGTCGAGCACCCGGTGAAGGCGTTCCTGCGCCAGCGGCTGTCGCTGATCCCGCGCGGCGAGGAGGAGGAGCCCGACGAGGCGCTCCCCGTCGACCCCGACGGGCTGGCCCGCTGGGCGATCGGGGAGCGGCTGCTGACCGACCGGCTGGCCGGGCACGAGGTCGCGGCGTGCGTCGAGGCCGAGCGCCGCCGGGGCTTCCTCCCGCCCGGCGCGCTCGGGACCCGCCTGCTGAAGCAGCTCGGACGCCAGGCCGAGGACCTGGTGCGCGCCGCGGCCCCGCTGTGGGACTCCCCCGCGCACGACGTCACCGTCTCCGCGGAGCTCGACGACGGCACGGTCGTGGTCGGCACCGTCCCCGGGGTGCGCGGGACGACGCTCGCGTCGGTGTCGTTCTCCCGCCTCGCGGGCAGGCACCGGGCGGCCGCCTGGGTGCAGCTGCTCGCCCTCGCCGTCGCCTACCCGGAGCGGCCGTGGTCGTCGGCGACGCTGGGGAAGGGCGGTCGCGGCGAGCCGCCGGCGCGCGCGCTGATCGCCGGGATCGACCCCGAGCGCGCCCGCGCCGTGCTGGCCGACCTGGTCGCGCTGCGCGCCGAGGGCCTGCGCGAACCGCTCCCGCTCTTCCCCAAGGCCTCCGAGCGCTACGTCTCCGACCGCCCGCGCCGGACCACCCGCCAGGCCTTCGACGCGGCCCGTCGCTCCTGGTCGGGCGACTACGGCGACGCCCGCGATCCCGCGCACGTGCTGGTGTGGGGGCGCGACCGGGCGCTCGACGACGTGGCCGGCGCCGCGACCGGGCCGGGCGCGGACGCAGGCGGCGAGTCGACGCGGTTCGGGGAGCTCGCGGTGCGGCTGTGGCGTCCGCTGCGCGAGGCGGAGTCCGGGCGCGAGGAGCACTACCGGTGACGGCAACGGTGGACACGGCGGTGGCGCCGTTCGACGTCCGGGGGCCGCTGCCCGAGGGCACCACGGTGCTCGAGGCGAGCGCCGGGACCGGGAAGACGTACACGATCGCGGCCCTCGCGGCGCGCTACGTCGCCGAGGCGGGGGTGCCGCTCGCCGCGCTGATGCTCGTCACCTTCGGCCGCGAGGCCACCCGCGAGCTGCGGGAACGGGTCCGGGAGCGGCTGGTCGCCGTCGAGCGCGCCCTCGCGGGCGGGGACCCGGGCGGCGACGCCGTGACCGCGCTGATCGTCGGGGCCGGGGTGATCGACGACGCCGAGCGGACCCGCCGCCGTCGTCGCCTCGCGCACGCCCTGGCGCACTTCGACGAGGCGACGATCGCCACCACCCACCAGTTCTGCCAGGACATGCTCGCCGGGCTCGGCGTGGCCGGGGACACCGACGCGGACGCCCGGTTCGTCGAGCAGATCGACGACGTCGTCACCGAGGTCGTCGACGACTTCTACGTCCGCGCCTACGCCCCGGACTCCGCGCCCGAGCCGCCGTTCGACCGGGACACCGCGCTCGCGCTCGGGCGGGCCGCGGTCGGCGACCCGACCGCGGTCATCGCGCCGGACCGGGGCGCGACCGAGGGCGACGCGGACGCCCGCGCCCGGTTCGCCGTGGCCGTGCGCGAGGAGGTCGACCGGCGCAAGCGCACGCGCCGCCTCTACACGTTCGACGACATGCTCACCCGGCTCCACGCCGCGCTGGTCGACCCGCGCCTCGGTGAGGCCGCGTGCGCCCGGCTGCGCGACCGCTACCGGGTCGTGCTGGTCGACGAGTTCCAGGACACCGACCCGGTCCAGTGGGACATCCTCCGGGTCGCCTTCCACGGGCACTGCACGCTGACCGTCATCGGCGACCCGAAGCAGGCGATCTACGGGTTCCGCGGCGCCGACGTCGTCTCCTACCTGGCCGCGGCGGGCAGCGCCGGGGCCCGCGCCACCCTCGCGACCAACCACCGCAGCGACGCGGGCCTGCTCACCGCCCTCGGCACCGTGTTCGACGGGGCGGCGCTGGGCGACCCGCGGATCGTCGTGCACCCCGTCGGGGCGGCGCACCCCGGTCCCCGCCTCGTCGGGGCGCCCGACGGCACGCCGTTCCGGCTGCGGGTGGTGCCCCGCGGGGGCCTGCGGGCGAACTGGCGGACCGGGCTCCCCGAGATCGGGCCGGCCCGGGCCCGGGTCGCGGAGGACCTGACGGCCGACGTCAGCGCCCTGCTGGCGGCCGACCCGACATGGGAGGGGCGGCCGCTCGGCCCCGGTGACGTCGCGGTCCTCGTGCGCACCAACGCCCAGGCCGACCTGGTACGCGACGCGCTCGCGCAGGCGGACGTCCCCGCCGTGCTGGCCGGCGCCGCGAGCGTGTTCGCCACGGACGCGGCGCGCGAGTGGCTGACGCTGCTGGAGGCGATCGAGCAGCCCGGCCGGGCCACCCGGGTGCGGGCCGCCGCGCTGACCTGCTTCGTCGGGAGGCGCGCCGCCGAGCTCGACGCCGACCCCGACGCCGTGCTCGCCGAGGTCGGCGAGGACCTGCGCCGCTGGGGCGCGGTACTGCGCGACCGCGGGGTCGCCGCGATGCTCGAGGCCGCCTCGGTCCGCCACGACCTGGTCCGCCGCGTGCTCACGACCCGTGGCGGCGAGCGGCTGCTCACCGACGTCCGCCACGTCGGCCAGGTGCTGCACGCCGAGGGCGCGGCGGCGCGGCTCGGGGTCGTCGCGCTCGCCGAGTGGCTGCGGCTGCGCATCGTCGAGAGCGAGGGCCGGCGCAGCGAGGCCCGCCCCGAGCGCACCCGGCGGCTGGAGTCCGACGACGACGCCGTGCAGGTCCTCACCGTGCACAAGTGCAAGGGCCTGGAGTTCCCGGTGGTCTACGTGCCCTTCGGGTGGGACCGGTGGGTGCCGGGCGAGCCCCGCGAGGTGCTCCACCACGACGCGGCCGGTCGACGGGTGCGGGCCGTCGGGGGACCGGCCGACCCGGCGTGGAACGAGCACTGCGCCGCGCAGCGCCGCGAGGACGACGGCGAGGACCTGCGGCTGCTCTACGTGGCGCTCACCCGCGCCCAGGGCCAGGTGGTCGCGTGGTGGGCGCCGTCCTCGCAGACCGCGTCGTCGGCGCTGAACCGGGTGCTGCGCTCCCGGCACCGGGGCCCCGGCTTCGAGCCCGACAGCTTCGTCACGATCACCGACGACACCACGGTGTGGGCCGAGCTCGCCGCCCTGGCCTCGCCGGAGCTCGCGGTGGAGGTGGTGGAGCCACGGTCGGCGCTCCACCACGTGCCCCGGGCCGTCGAGCACGGCCGTCTCGCCGTCGCCCGCTTCGACCGCGAGCTGGACCTGGCGTGGCGGCGCTCGTCGTACTCCTCGCTCACCGCCGACGCCCACGCCGCGCACGGCGCTCGACCCGCCCACCCGGGAATGCCCGAGGCCGCGACGTCCGAGCCCGAGGAGTCCACCGTCACCGACGAGGCCGACCTCGAGGTCGAGCCGGTGCCGGATCCCGCGGCGCTGCCCTCGCCGATGGCGGACCTGCCGTTCGGGGCGGCGTTCGGGGTCCTGGTGCACGCCGTGCTGGAGACCGTCGACACCGCCGGCAGCGACCTCGGGGCCGCCCTCACCGCCGCCGCGGCCGAGCAGCTGGCCCGCCGCCCGCTCGCCGGGGTGACCGCCGCCGGGCTCGCGGCCGCGCTGGAGCCGGTGGTGCGCACCCCCGTCGAACGCCCCGCCGGCGCCGCGCCCTGGTCCTACGCCGACATCGCGCCCCGCGACCGGCTCACCGAGCTGGACTTCGAGCTGCCGCTGGCGGGCGGGGACCGCGCCGGCGGGGCCCCGGAGACGGTGACCCTCGGTCGGGCCGCGGCGCTGCTGCGGGCCCACCTCCCCGCCGACGACCCGCTCGCCGGCTACCCCGAGGCGCTGGAGACGCTGTCCGGCCAGGTGCTGCGCGGCTACCTCACCGGCAGCATCGACGCCGTCCTGCGCGCGCCCGACGGCCGGTTCGTGATCGTCGACCACAAGACGAACTGGCTCGGGCCGAGCCCGCTCGACGGGTCGGTCGGCGAGCCTCTGACCAGCGCGCACTACGGGCCGGCGCAGATGACGACCGCGATGATCCGCGCGCACTACCCGCTGCAGGCGCTGCTCTACGGCGTCGCGCTGCACCGGTTCCTGCGCTGGCGGCTGCCCGGCTACGACCCGGCGACGCACCTCGGCGGGGTGGCGTACCTGTTCCTGCGCGGCATGTGCGGGCCGGACACGCCCGTGGTCGAGGGCACGACCTGCGGGGTCTTCCGCTGGTCGCCGCCGCCCGCCCTGCTCGTCGCCCTGTCCGATCTGCTCGCCGGGAGGACCTCGTGACCGTGCTGGGGGAGCTCGCGTCGGAGGAGGGCCTGCGCGTCGCGGTGCGCGCGACCGGGCTGCTCGCGGAGTTCAGCACCCGCGGTGTCCTCGCTCCCGCCGACGTCGCCGTGGCCCGCCGGCTCGGGCGCCTCGGCGGGGAGACCGACGACCGGGTGCTGCTGGCCGCCGCGCTCACGGTGCGGGCGCTGCGCTCGGGATCGGTGTGCCTCGAGCTCGCCGACGTCGACCGGCGGGTCCTCGGCGAGGACGACGCCCTCGTCCCGACCGACGACCTCGACTGGCCCGAGCCCGCCGCGTGGGAGGCGGCCCTCGCCGCGAGCCCCCTGACGCGCCCCGGCGGCCCGCTGCGCCTCGACGACGGCCTGCTCTGGCTCGACCGCTACCGCCGCCAGGAGGACCAGGTCCGCGACGACCTGACCGCCCGCGTCGTCGCCCCCTCCCCGACCGTCGACCACGCCCGGCTGCGGGCCGCCCTGGACCGGCTCTTCGCCGACGTCGGGGCCGACGACCACCAGCGCCTCGCCTGCGCCGTCGCGACGCTGCGCTGGACCGCCGTCGTCGCGGGCGGGCCCGGCACCGGGAAGACGACGACGGTGGCCCGGCTGCTCGCCGTGCTGCGCGACCAGCACCCCGACCTGCGGATCGCCCTCGCGGCGCCGACCGGGAAGGCCGCCGCCCGGCTCGGCGAGGCCATCGGCGAGGAGCACCTGCCCGCGGCCGACCGGGAGCGGGTCGGCCGGCCCGAGGCCTCGACGATCCACCGGCTGCTCGGGTCGCGCGCGGACACGTCGTCGCGCTTCCGCCACGACCGGCACCGGCGGCTGCCGCACGACGTCGTCGTCGTCGACGAGACCTCGATGGTGTCGCTGACCCTCATGGCGCGGCTGCTCGAGGCGGTCCGCGACGACGCGCGCGTGGTGTTCGTCGGCGACCCCGACCAGCTCGCCTCCGTGGAGGCCGGCGCGGTGCTCGGCGACCTGGTGTCAGCCCCCGACCTGGGCGCCGGCGCGCAGGCCCGGTCCCACGCCGTCGACGCCGCACTCGACGCCGTCGGGTGCACGACGCGGCCGGGGGCGAACGGCGTCGTGCGGCTCGGGCGGAACTACCGCAACAACGCCGACATCGCCGCCCTCGCCGCCGCGATCCGCGCCGGCGACGCCGACGAGGCCGTCGCGTGCCTGCGCGGTGCCGCGTCGCTGGAGTTCGTGGAGTACGACGACGCCGCAGCGCTGGCCGAGCGGGAGCCCGCCGGCCTG
>NZ_JBVPVA010001097.1:0-2451 GCF_055612215.1 Actinomycetospora sp.
CCGCTGGGGGCCGGCCGCACGCACGCACGCCTGCGCACGCGCGCCGTTCGCTGGCACCTGCAAAGCAGAGGGCGGAGGGCCAAGGCCCGCGTTGCCTTGGGGGCAACGGGCTTCTTCTGGCCTGTCCTGTCTTGTCTTGGCCTGTCTTGTCTTGTCTTATCAAGCCAAACGGGCGGTTAGTACCCCTGGGCTGAACACCTTGCGGTGCGTGCACCCGGGGCCTATCGACGTGGTGGTCTGCCACGGCCCTTCGGGGAAAAGTCATCTTGGAACCGGCTTGGCGCTTAGATGCTTTCAGCGCTTATCCTTTCCGGACACAGCTACCCAGCACTGCCGTTGACACGACAACTGGAACACCGGCGGTCCGTCAGACCCGGTCCTCTCGTACTAGGGTCTGAACCCCTCAATTTTCCTGCGCCCACAGTGGATAAGGACCGAACTGTCTCGCGACGTTCTGAACCCAGCTCGCGTACCACTTTAACCGGCGAACAGCCGGACCCTTGGGACCTTCTCCAGCCCCAGGATGTGATGAGCCGACATCGAGGTGCCAAACCGAGCCGTCGATATGAGCTCTTGGGCTCGATCAGCCTGTTATCCCTAGCGTACCTTTTGTCCGTTTAGCGATGGCGATTCCACCTTCAACCACCGGATCACTTGGACCTGCTTTCGCACCTGCTCGACCCGTCGGTCTCCCAGTCAGGCTGGCTTATGTCCATGCCCTCGTCACCTGATTGCCAACCAGGTTGAGCCAACCTTCGTGCTCCTCCGTTACGCTTTTGGAGGATACCGCCCCAGTAAAACTGACCGGCTGCCAGTGTGCCCCCCCCGGGTAAACGGGCGGGGGTTAGGCGTTCCCACTGCCAAGGGTGGTGTTTCATTGGCGACTCCGCCGGCCCCGAAAGGCCGGCTTCGGCGTCTCCCACTTACGCTAAGCAGGGCAATCGAAACGCCAGTGACAGCGTACAGTAAAGGTGCATAGGGTCTTTCCGTCCTACTGCGGGTAGGCGGCATCTTCACCGCCACTACAACTTCGCTGAGCGCCCCCTTGAGACAGCGGTCAACTCGTTACACGATTCGTGCAGGTCGGAACTTACCCGACAAGGAATTTCGCTACCTTAGGACCGTTATAGTTACGGCCGACATTCACGGGGACTTGGGCTCGGAGCTTCGCGCCTTGCGGCGCTGACCCCTCACCGTAATCTTACCGCATTGGTCACGTGTCACACCCTATACGTCGTCTTTCTCGACTTGGCAGAGTGCTGTGTTTTTGCTAAACAGTCGGTTGACCCCTTTCACTGCGGCCCTCACGGGCACCCCTTCTTCCGAAGTTACGGGGCTAGATTGCCGAGTTCCTTAAGGAGGGTTCACTCACGCGCCTGGGTATACTCTACCCACCCACCTGTGTCGGTTTGCGGTACGGGCAACCGGGGGAACGCGGCCCGGCTTTTCTCGGGGCCCGCCTCAAAGGATCCGCTTCGGCCGAAGCCTCCGCGTCCGCTTGCGCGACGGCCACTTTCAATCGGCCGCCCTCCTCCAAACGGGCCCGTCCCCGGGCCACTCTGTTACCCCCGCCGGTGCAGGAATGTTGACCTGCTCGTCCATCGCCTACGCCCTTCGGCCTCGGCTTAGGTCCCGACTAACCCTGGGCGGACGAACCTTGCCCAGGAACCCTTGGGTTTACGGCGGCCGGGACTCTCACCCGGCTTGTCGCTACTCATGTCTGCATTCTCACTTGGGCGGGCTCCACCGGCGGTTGCCCGCCGGCTTCGCCGCCCGCCCAACGCTCCCCTACCACGCCGCGGGGCCGAAGCCCCCCGGCATCCAAAGCTTCGGTAGGCCGCTAGCAAATTGCCCATCATTTTCGGCGCGGAATCACTCGATGAGTCAGCTATTACGCACTGTTTAAATGGTGGCTGCCTCTAAGCCAACATCCTCACTGTCTAAGTAACTCCACTTCCTTTGCACTGCGCGGCCTTTGGGCACCTTAGCCGTTGGTCTGGCATGTTTGCCTCTCGCGCGTGAAGCTTATCCCTCACGCACTGACTCCCGCGTTGCGCCCGGCGGCATTCGGAGTTTGATTGAAGGCGGTACCCTGGTGTGGGCCCTAGTTCATCCAGTGCTCTACCTCCGCCGGTCAGCACGCGAGGCTAGCCCTCAAGCTATTTCGGGGAGAACCAGCTATCACGGGGTTTGATTAGTCTTTCGCTCCTACCCACAGCTCATCAGAGGACTTTTCAATGTTCACCTGTTCGGACCTCCACGCAGTGTTACCCGCGCTTCATCCTGGCCATGGGTAGATCACCTCGGCTTCGGGTCTACTGCCGGCGACTTAAACGCCCTGTTCGGACTCGCTTTCGCTGCGCCTCCGCCCCGGAAGGGCTTAGGCTTGCCACAGACAGTAACTCGCAGACTCATTAAGCAAAAGGCAGGCCATCACCCGCTTGCGCAGGC
>NZ_JBVPVA010001171.1:0-3332 GCF_055612215.1 Actinomycetospora sp.
AGCGCTCATGGCGTGGTGCGCCTCCCGGTGGCCAGAACCTCCCGTGCGGCTCCGTGCCAGAACGGCACCGCGGCGAGGTAGGCACCTCCGAGGGCGAGGAGCCCGATCGCCGCGTCGACGCTGGTGCGGCCCTCCCGGGACCAGTAGACGTCCTCGAGGTCGATCAGCAGTGCGAGCTCGTCGACGATCAGTGCCGCTCCGCTGCCGTAGGCGGTCGCGGTGATCGGGTGTCGTCGGTGGCGTTCCTCGCCCCGTAGTGCGACGCCTCCGACCGCGGCGAGCAGCAGGATGCCGATGTTGTAGTGGTGCAGGTGGCGTCCGCCCGCGCTCATCCCGCCGCCTGCCGGGCCGTGTCCCGCCCGGATCCAGTGGGTGATCGCCCGGGTGACGGCGAACGTCGCGCCGAATCCGCTCCAGGCCACGATCAGTGACTGTTCGGTGGGGCCGACCCGATCGCGGGCGACCACGCGTAGCCGTGCGACCAGACTCTCGTCCGCCATCGGTTCCTCCTCCGGCCGCGGCACGCGGGCCGTGGCTTCGGTGATGGTCCGTCAGACCCGGTACGCATCAGGTGAATCAGGATCCACTCCAGTGCCACTGTCCAGGCACCGCGCCATCGCGGCCTCGGCGCAGCATCGGGCTCGTCGAGCCGATGAGCCCCGACGATGACGTCCCATCCATGACTTCTGGTGCAGTTCGGCGAATTCGCGCTGTCAGTGGATGTAACGGGGTACCGCGCTGGCCGGGAGGGTGTCGGTGCCGTAGGTGCGGGCGCCGCCGAACCAGTTGTAGTCCTGCAGGGTGACGCTGCCGTCGGGGTTGACGCTGGCGACATAGGCGATGTGGCCCATGTCGCCGGCGATCATCGAGAACGTCCGGCCCTGGTAGGTGTAGTCGCGGCGCTCGTGAGCGTTCCACTGGGCGAACCCGCCCACGGTGGCGGTGTGGTCGACCTTCTTGTGGAGGAGTGCGGCGTTGTCGTCCCAGCGGTCGGCGGCCCAGGCCCCGTATCCTCCGGTCTTGCCGGGAATGTCATGGCCGGCCTGGTGCGATTTCCAGGCCACGAACGATGTGCACTCCCGCTCGGTCATGCCCCACGGGTCGGCGACGCCCGTGCCGGCGTTGGGGTAGGGGTAGTCGTTGCCGGCGGCGAAGGCCGGGGCGATCCCGACGAGCAGCAAAGCCAGGACCAGGGCGGCCAGCGTGCCGAGTTTCTTCATGTCTGGGGCTCCTCAGGCGCGGCAGTTCGCGAGGGTTTCGCGACCGAGCCAGGTGGGGGTTGTCAGGCGCCCCCGGTGGTGGCTGGGTGGGGGACCGTCTGGTCACCCCGGCATCTGAGGAGCCTCAACGAGGCTCTTGTCGCATAGAGTAGCCATCTCGCGAGAATAAGACACCCGATTGGGTTATTGCTCACCCCCATGAGCCGGGGCTGCGGCCATATTGCAACGCTCTGTGAACTATCAGGCGACCTGAGTATGACGTGGCGGGTCGATCAGCGGCGTGCTCCCCGAACTCGGTCGCCCTGTACCGCCGGTGAGCCCGCCGCCGCCCCGCGCACTGCCGTACTCGACCTGGTGCGGTGGGCACTCGCCTCCACGGGCGTCGACCGCCCGAGCCCGGTCTCCGGCCCGCGGTCACCGGCACCCGGCTCGGGACTCGTCCGGGACCGTCGTCCGCCTCCGTCAACGCGCTCGACGTCGACGGCACTCGACTGGGTCGACACGCGGTCGCTGATGATCGCTGCGGAGCGGGCTCGTGCCGCGATACCGCGGATCAATCTCGGTATCGCTCGCTGTGGACGTCCGGCGTGCTCGGCCGAGTGCAGCCCACGTCGGGA
The DNA here is from genome assembly GCF_055612215.1 of Actinomycetospora sp. Taxonomy (NCBI): domain Bacteria; kingdom Bacillati; phylum Actinomycetota; class Actinomycetes; order Pseudonocardiales; family Pseudonocardiaceae; genus Actinomycetospora; species Actinomycetospora sp. Next base: position 1,838 of record NZ_JBVPVA010001171.1, read on the forward strand.
GTCTGCGGTCGACTTCAGAAACCGACAGTCGATCCGGGCGACGAGCTGCGAGGGTCGAGGACCGAGACCGAGGACCGCACCAGGGACGCCTGATCAGCAACCGCGTCAGGGGCCTCGGTACGGGTGAGCCCCCGCCGCCGCGCCTGGTTCCGCTGCGACCGATCGCCGCACGCCGTCGGCTGCGCCGTGGCCGGGGTGTCGCTGCTGCCGGATCCTCTCTGGGAACGTCGCTCCAGGCGTGGCCCGTTCAGGCCTCTCCGCGTCGCCCTCGGTCAGCGGTAATCGGGGTTCTCGAAGTCGAAGCGGCATCCTGCGTCCCACTCGGAGCGTTGGTTGCCGTGGGCGGGGATGCCGCCGGCGTTCTTGAGCATCCGCGCGAGGTGGATCAGGTTCCACGTCATGAACGTGGTGTTGCGGTTGGTGAAGTCGTTCGCCGGGCCGCCCGAGCCGGGGTCCAGGTAGGACGGGCCGGGGCCGGCCTCTCCGATCCAGCCGGCGTCGGCCTGGGGCGGGATCGTGTAGCCCAGGTGCTGCAGGCTGTAGAGGACGTTCATGGCGCAGTGCTTGACGCCGTCTTCGTTGCCGGTGATGAGGCAGCCGCCGACGCGTCCGTAGTAGGCGTACTGGCCGGCGTCGTTGAGGAGGTGGGAGCAGGCGTAAGAGCCGCTCGATGATCTGCTTGGTCACCGAGCTGTTGTCCCCGAGCCAGATCGGGCCGGCCAGGACGAGGATGTCCGCGGCCAGCACCCGTCGGTAGAGCTCGGGCCACTCGTCGGCGGGCCAGCCGTGCTCGGTCATGTCCGGCCAGACGCCGGTCGCGATGTCGTGGTCCACGGCGCGGAACTGGTCGACCCGGACCCCGTGGTGTTCGAGGATCCCCACGCTGCGATCCACCAGGCCCTGGGTGTTGCTCGCCTCCGGGGACCGCTTGAGCGTGCAGTTGATGAACAGGGCCGACAGGTCGTCGTCGTCGTGGTCGGGCACGCCGAGCCAGGGTCCTCGGTCCACCGTCGGTCCACCAGCCCTACTCGCCGTCTCGGTCGCCGAGTCCCGAGACCATCTGCCCGGTGGGCGCTCGGAGGCCGTACATCACGACGTCGAGCAGACGATCGGCCCGGGCGGAGTGCTCGGGCAGCGGGGCAACGGTGAAGGTGCCGATCAGCAGGGCGGCCACATCCTCGGCGGTCACTCCCGTGCGCAGCTCATCACCTCGAAAGCGCAGACGTCGACCCGCAACGGCGTCGGCGCCCTCGTCACCGCGTTGGCCAGCGTCACACAGCCGGCGCACCGAGCTCGGCGCGCGGAGGAGATCCCCGCGGAAACCCTGACAGGAGGGGCGCCCCCGGCAGGATTCGAACCTGCGGCACCCGCTTTAGGAGAGCGGTGCTCTATCCCCTGAGCTACGGGGGCCCGTCTGCAGCCTAGCTGCACGTTCGTGGTCACTCGTCGTCCTCCCCGTCGGGGACGGTGGGGTCCCGGGGCGCATCCGGGGCAC
>NZ_JBVPVA010001209.1:0-4403 GCF_055612215.1 Actinomycetospora sp.
TGGGTCCGTGGGCCTCCGACCCGGGCCGGCCGCACCGCCGGCAGCGCCGGACCCGCCGCGTCGTGGCCGCCGAGTGGCTGGGCACCTGGCGCGGGCTGGGCGTCGCCGCCGCGGCGACCTTCGCGGTGGCCCTCGGCGTCGCGGTGCTCGTCGTGCGCGCGGGGGCACCGACGCCGGAGGAGGCGGCTGCGCTGCCGGTGCGCGTCGTGGACGGGGTGTCCTGGACGCAGCAGGTCGTGGCGACCGAGCCCAGCTGCGAGGGCCACGCCTACGGCCTCGCGGTGCAGTTCCTGCGCCAGCACCCGTGTGTGCAGCTCGACCGCTCGCTGTGGTCCGGCGAGGTCGGGGGTGGCGCGATGGTCGCGTCCGTGGCGGTCGTGACGATGGGCGACGCGGCCTCGGCGTCGGCGTTCAAGGCCCTCGTCGACTCGTCGGGCACCGGGAACGTCGCGGACCTGCTGCGCGAGGGACGGGGCTTCGTGGGGGCGCCGGCCTCGCTCGGGAACGCGGGCTACGGCTCGACCCAGGTGGGGGAGTCGGTGGTGATCGCCGAGACCGCGCCCGGTGCGGGCGGCGGGTCCGTCGGGGAGAGCACGCTCGACCGGGTCGCCCGGCAGGCGACGGCCCTGCGCTGACCGCGACCGAGGCTGCGAGCCCGGCGCGAAGATCAGGAGCACTGAGCGCAGGTTCGGCGGCGCTCCGTCCTGCGGCGTGTGCCCCTCGCGGAGGCCGCCGGATCGGGTCCGCCGCCCGACGATGATCAGGGGCACTGAGCGCAGGCTCGTCGGCCCGCCGAGCTGCGCGGTGTGCCCCTCGCGAGGGCGGCCACGCTTCGCGGCCGGGCCCGCTCCCGGTCGGCAGGACCTCGCTCAGCGCGTTCCGGGGAAGGACGCCACCAGCGGCTGCATGCCGGCCAGGCCGCGCCAGCGCACACCCACCGACGCCGCCGAAACCACGGCAGCCACCCCGGTGCGGCGCAGCTCCGCGTCGTCGGTGCGCTCCAGGACGGCCCGCCACCCGACCGCGGTGTCGTCCTCGGCGACGGCCAGCAGTGCCGCCGCGCTCGCGGCGTCCGTGACGGGGCGCGGGGTCGCGTAGGCCGCGGCCGAGGGAGCCGGCGGCACCCCGGCGGTCTCGCAGAGCGCCACCAGCGCATCCCGGCGCTCCCGGTGCGCCAGGGCGGCGTCGGCGAGCGCGGTCTGCTCGTCGGCGGGGAGGTAGGCCGTCGCCAGCCCGGCGGACCAGATCGCGGCGTGCTCCGCGCCGAGCACGGCCTGGACCGCCGAGCGGGTGTCGGAGTCGTCGAGCGGCCCCGCCATCAGCGCGCCCCGCCCACGAAGGCGCCGCTCACGGCAGCGTCTCCGTCAGCCCGCCGCACGCGGCGGCCACCGAGGCGACGAGCCCGCTGCGGTAGCGCGCCGTCCGCACCGCCAGCTCCGACCCGGCGTCGCGGGCCGCCCCGAGGGAGGTCTTCAGCGCCGTGGCCGCCGCGGCCGACGAGGCGGGCGGCGCGGGGTCGGCCACCGGCGCGGCCACCGCGTCCGCGCGGTCGGGACGCGCCCGGCGCACCTCGGCGGCCAGGGCGTCGGCATGGGCCCGACGCGCGGTGGCCACCGGTCCGACCCGGGCGGCCAGGTCGGGGAACGACCGCCCGGCCACCGTCGCGAGGGCGGCGTCCGCCCGCGCCGCGGCGAGCGGTGCCTCGAGCTCGTCCGGGCCCTCGTCGGCGTTCCCGCAGGCCGCCGCGACGGTGAGCGCGGGCCCCACCAGTGCCAGTCCTGCTGTGGCCCGCAGGACGCTGCGTCGCGACGGCGAGGGGTGGTCCATCGCCGGTCATCCTGCCAGGGAGACCGGGCGGCGGACGGGCCGCCGGGCCGGGTCGCGACGCCACGACGCGGGCTAGGCTGGGACACCCACGGGGCCCCGTCGCCCTCTCCAGGCCGCGCTCCCCGTCCGGACCCACCCCATCCAGGACTCTCCCCGTTGGAGGACCCCGCCGTGTCCCCTGCGCCCGTGGGCTCACCCACCGGTGCCGCCGTCAGCGCCCTGCGCCCCGTCGTCGACGAGGTCGTGAGGCGCGCCGGCTTCGTGCTCGACGACCTCGACGTCCGACCCGCCGGGCGCCGCCTCGTCGTGCGCGTCACCGTCGAACCGCCCGAGGTCCCGGGGGTCGACGACGGCCCGGCCGGCGGCGCCGACCTCGACGCCGTCGCCGAGCTCTCGCGCGACGTCTCGGCCGCCGTGGACGCGCGCGAGTCCGACGACCCGGCGGTGCGCGACGCGCTCGCCGGCGCCTACACCCTCGAGGTCTCGACGCCGGGCACCGACCGGCCGCTCACCGAGCCGCGGCACTGGCAGCGCGCGTGGCTGCGCCGCGTCGCGGTCACCCTCTCCGGGGGCGAGACGCTGACCGGCCGGGTCGGTGGCGTGCACACCCCCGACGACGGTCCGGCGGCGGTCACACTCGCCGTCGGGAAGGACCTGCGCACGGTGTCGCTCGACGAGGTCACGCGCGCCGGGGTCGAGGTCGAGTTCAAGCCCGCCCCGGACGCCGAGGTCGAGGCGCTGCGGGCGGCACGGCGGGACAGCATCGGAGCGGAGGAGCAGTGAAGGTCGACCTGATGGCCCTGCGCGCCATCGAGCGCGACAAGGACATCTCCTTCGAGACCGTCGTCTCGGCCATCGAGTCGGCGCTGCTCTCGGCCTACCGCCAGGCCGGGCGCGAGACGCCGGGCGCCCGCGCCGAGGTCGACCGCGCCACCGGGGAGATCCGCGTGCTGGTGCCGGAGCTGGGGGAGGACGGCGAGCGGGTCGGGGAGGTCGACGACACCCCCGCCGGGTTCGACCGCATCGCCGCGGCGACCGCGCGCCAGGTCGTCGTGGCCAAGCTGCGCGACGCCGAGAACGACCGCAGCTACGGCGAGTACGCCACGCGCGAGGGCGAGGTCGTCTCCGGCGTCGTCCAGCGCGACGCGCGGGCCAACGCGCGCGGCGTCGTCGTCGTCGACATCGGGTCGGTCGAGGGCGTCATCCCGTCCGCCGAGCAGGTGCCCGCCGAGAAGCTGGAACACGGCGAGCGGGTCCGCTGTTACGTCGTCGGTGTCTCGCGGTCGCCGCGCGGCACGGTGGTGACGCTCTCCCGCACGCACCCGAACCTGGTGCGCAAGCTCTTCGCGTTCGAGGTCCCCGAGATCGCCAGCGGCGCGGTCGAGATCACCGCGATCGCCCGCGAGGCGGGCTACCGCTCCAAGATCGCGGTCCGTTCCAACGTCCCCGGCCTCAACGCCAAGGGCGCCTGCATCGGCCCGATGGGGGCGCGGGTGCGCGGCGTCATGGACGAGCTGCACGGCGAGAAGATCGACATCATCGACCACTCCGACGACCCGGCGGAGTTCGTCGGCAACGCGCTCTCGCCGTCGAAGGTCGTCTCGGTGGAGGTGACCGACGAGCGGGCGCGCGCCGCCCGCGTCGTCGTCCCCGACTACCAGCTCTCGCTCGCGATCGGCAAGGAGGGGCAGAACGCCCGGCTCGCCGCGCGGCTCACCGGGTGGCGCATCGACATCCGGTCGGACGCCGAGCCGGAGCCGGACCTCGTCGCCCCGTAGCAGAGGTCGTCCGGCCCGGGTCGTGGGTACGGGCGATTCTGACTGTGGGGACGAGCGCGGTAGAGTGACACATGGCCCGGACCCGCCCGGTCCCTCGCCAGGACGTACCGATCGAAGGACCGGTGCGCACCTGTGTGGGGTGCCGATCGCGGGAGCCGGCGTCGGAACTGCTGCGAGTGGTGGCCGTGGACGGGGCATGCGAACCCGATCCACGGCGTCGCGAGCCGGGGCGGGGAGCCTGGATGCATCCCGCTGCCGACTGTCTGCACCGCGCGGAGCGCCGGTCGGCGTTCCCCAGGGCGTTACGCGTCCCGGGACCGCTGGACACCGGTGCACTGCACGCACTGCTCGGGACGGAACCGTCGTCCGGACCCGGGCGCAGGCCTCGACGCCCCGTCGGAGCCGGAGAACAAGGAAGCAGGTCGACCCCCGATGAGCCAGCCGTGAAGCACTCGCGATGAGCGGGCAGGCGTAGGACACGAGGTCGCGGGCACGCCGCCGACCTCGAGAATGAGGAGATCCGTGGCAGGCAAGGCCCGGGTGCACGAGCTCGCGAAGGAGCTCGGCGTCACCAGCAAGCAAGTACTCACCCAGTTGGAATCCCTCGGCGAGTTCGTCAAGTCGGCGTCCTCGACCGTGGAGGCCCCCGTCGCGCGCAAGTTGCGCGACTCCATGAACGGCGGCGGCAACGGCGGCGCGTCCGCCCGTCGCCCCCGCCCCGGTGCGCGCCCCGGCGCCACCGGCAACGGCGGCGCCCCGGCGTCCTCGGCCCCGGCGTCCGCGCCCGGTCCGCACCCG
>NZ_JBVPVA010000093.1:0-4197 GCF_055612215.1 Actinomycetospora sp.
CGCTCCTGGGTCGGGTCCCAGACCCCGAAGCGCGGGTTGACCCGCACGCCGAGCTCGACCGCCAGCGGCTGGATCGCGCGCAGCCCGAACCCGAACATCGTCGTGCTGTCGACCAGCTCGGCGGGCACGGCGCCCCCGCCGACGGGTGGGGCGGCCTCGTCCCGGTCGCGCACCCGCACCACGGTCCACGGCTGGGTCGTCGGGTCCGGAGCCGACTGCCCCGGGGAGGGCGGCGGCGATCCCGAGACGCTCACGGTGCGCCCGGGCAGCCCGAAGACCAGCGACGAGGGGGAGCGCACCGGCGAGTCCGGCGTCAGCGCGCCCGGCCGCAGGGTCGCGTCGACCACCCGGGCGTCCGGCGGCAGCGCGTCGAGCACGGCTGTCCCCGGGTCGGTCGCGAGCCGGGCGGCGGCCCGGTCGGCGGCGGCGCGCGAGCCGAAGGTGCCGATGTCCACGGTGACCGCCAGGCGGTCGAACGCCCGGCGGCCGATCTCGGTGACCGCGATCTGGTCGGCGACGACCTCGCGCAGGGTGGCCGGGTCGTAGCCGGTGGCCGCGGCGGCCTGGGCGCCGCCGGCCGCCGCGACCTGCTCGTCGACCTGCGCCGGCGGGACGACGATCCCCTCGCGACGGCTCGCCTCGGCGATCACCTCGTGCAGCACGGCGGTGCCGAGCAGCTCCCGGCTCTCGGCGGCCAGCGTCGGCGCGTCCAGGGGCGACCCGCCGGGGGCCCGCGACTGCTCGGCGAGCGCCTGCGCGAGGGCGGGGGCCGCCGTCCGGACCCGCGCGGTGAGCAGGTCCGTCGGCACCACCTGGTCCCCGACGACGGCGGCCACGCCCGGTCCGGGTTCGGGGACGGCGGCCCCGGGTCCCGCCGCGGAGCAGGAGGTGAGGGCGCCGAGCGCGGTCAGCGCGGCGACGAGGGCGGGGAGGACACGGCGCCCGAGCACCCGGTCACCCTCCCACGGGGCCGTCGGGCGGCCCGCGGACCCCGCCTCACGGCCCGGGCGCGACCCCCGTCCGCGCCATCCACGCCCGCGCGGCCCCGACCGGGTCCTCCGGCGCCGTGGCGAGCGCGAGCGCGAGGAGCAGGCGCGCCTGCCACGGCGAGAGGTCCCCGGCGAAGAGTGCCCCGGCCCGCGCCAGCTCGGCCCCGCCGCCCGCGTAGAGACCCTCGACGGGGCCGGCGCCGGTGCGGCTCGCGACCGCGACCGGCACCCCCCGCTCGAGCAGCGCCCGCGCGCCGGCGACGACGGCGGGGGTGGCGTTGCCGGCGCCGAACGCGGCGACGACCACCCCGCGCGCCCCGGCCGCGACCGCGGCGTCGAGGGCGTGGGCGTCGGCGCCGACGTACTGGGCGACGACGTCGACGCGCGGGAGTGCGGCGGGCGGGTCGCCCAGCGACGCATCGGGGGCGACCGCGTGCTCGCGCACGCCGGCGTCGTCCACCTCGGCGAGCGGGCCGCGTCCCGGCGCGGCGAAGGCGGTCAGCGCCGCGGTGTGGACCTTGCGGACGCCGATCGCGGGGAGGACGTGCCCCGCGAAGGTCACGGTCACCCCGGGACGTCCGTGGGCGACCCAGCGCAGCGCGGCGCCGAGGTTGCCCGGGCCGTCGGGGGCGGGGTCGTCGAACGGGCGTTGGGCGCCGGTGACGGTGACCGGCGTCGCGCGGTCGTGGGTCAGGGCGAGCAGGGCCGCCGTCTCCTCGAGGGTGTCGGTGCCGTGGGTGACCACGACGCCGTCGTGCTCGGCGGCCACCGCGCGCACCGTGGTCGCGAGCGCGGCGAGGTCGTCGAGACCGGCGGCGAAGCTCAGCCGGCCGGCCACGTCCAGCGTCGTGACCTCGGCGGGCGCCGGGAGGTGCGGGACTGCCGCGAGCAGCTCGGCCGCGTCCGCGGCGACCGCCCGCCCGGCCTCGGTCGCCCGGGTCGCGATGGTGCCTCCGGTGGCCAGCAGCGCGAGTCGGGTCACGGCGGAGAGCGTAGGTCGCGCGTCACGTCCGACGGGGGCCGTGCCGACGGTGGCGATGCGGACCCGCGGGTATGCCCCTGGGTGAGCATCCACAACGAGCGCGACGCGGCGACCGACGACCAGACGCTGTTCGAGAAGCGTCCCGACGCACCCCGGAAGCGGCCCGGGTCGCGCATCCCGGTCGGGGTCTATCTCGGCATCGCCCTGGCCGTGATCGTGATCGTCGGCATCGTGCTGTTCATCGCGGCCTCGCACACCTCCACCGGGGGCAACGGGCAGACGACCAGCGGGCTGGTCCTGCTGGTGCCTACGCTCCTGGGATGACCACCGCGACCCTCGACTGGTTCGGCTGCGCCACGTTCCGCCTGGTCACCGCCGAGGGCCTCACCGTCATGCTCGACGCGTACCTGGACCGGGTGCCGGACGCGCCGCAGAGCGGCGTCGGGGTCGCCGACGTGGCCGGCGGGATGGGGCCGGGCGACTGGGTCCTCGTCGGCCACTCGCATTTCGACCACCTCTACGGCGCCGAGCGGCTGGCCGCGTCGGGCGCCCGGATCGTCGGCTCGTACGAGACGGTGCGGGTGATGGCGGCGTGCGGCGTGCCCGAGGAGCAGCTCGTCCCGGTCTCCGGCGGCGAGCGCGTCCGGCTCGACGACGCGACGACGGTCCGGGTGCTGCCGAGCCTGCACTCGTGCATCTGGTCGGAGGTGTCGTTCCCGGCGGCGGACCAGGTCTGCCTGGGCGAGCTCGGGGTGACCTGGCAGGAGCGTCAGGAACGGGTCCGGGCGATGTTCGCGGGTCTGCCGGCCCTCGGGCAGGACGTGCTCACGCACCTGCAGGCCGCGTCCCAGGGCGAGCGGGGGGACGGCGGCGCGCTGGTCTACGTCCTCGAGACCTCGGAGGGCTCGCTGCTGGTGCAGGACACGGTCGGGGCCTGGACCGGGGTCCTCTCCGCGGAGTCGCCCGACGTCGCGATCCTCGCCGCCGCGGGCCGGGCCAACCGCGACGGCGAGCCGGTGCAGGGCTCGCTCGCCGACTTCGTCGCCGAGGAGGCGTCCTGGCTCGGGCCGCGGCGGCTCGTGCTCTCCCACCACGACGACTGGCTGCCCGGGTTCGCCGGCGCCGTGGACGTCGGCCCGATCCGCGACGCCCTGGCCCGGCGGGCCCCGGACACCGAGCTCTGCGAGCTCGGCTACGTGTCCGGGTTCCGGCCCTTCGCGTCCTGATCGCCGGCCGGCCGGGACGAGTGAGCGGCGCCGTCGTGACGTCAGATGCCAGGAACGTGCCGTTGCTGCCCCGGGCGGCCGGCGCGGGCCGGGGCCGGACGGCCGGCGCGGGCCGCTAGACCCCGGCCGGGACCTTCTCCGGCCTCGGCGCCGCCGGCCGCTCCCCGAACAGCGCGACGAACAGCTGCTCGCACCAGGCCAGCAGCTCGAGGTCGCGCAGCGGGGCCGCACCCATCCGCACCGGGCCCTTCTGCCCCCCGGCGCCGGACTGGCCCTCGGTCGGCTTCGGCAGGCTCAGCGTCTGCGAGGCCAGCTTGAGCTGCGCCCGCGGGTGGAGCCGCTTGAGGCGCATCTGGGCGGACTCGGGCAGGTCGACCGGGGCGAAGCGGATCAGGTTGCCCTGGCCCGCCACCTCGGTGATCCCGTAGCGGCGGCACGCGTGCCGGAAGGCGGCCACCGCGAGGAGGTTGGTCACCGGTGTCGGCGGCTCGCCGTAGCGGTCGACCAGCTCCTCCCGGACCGCGTCGAGCGCCGGACCGTCCGCGGCCTCGGCGATCTTGCGGTAGACGTCGAGGCGCAGCCGCTCGGTGTCGACGTAGTCGTGCGGCACGTGGGCGTCGATCGGGAGGTCGACGCGGACCTCGGCCAGCGGCTCGTCGGTGTCGGACCCAGCGTCGGTGTGCGCCTTGAACGCCTCCACCGCCTCCCCGACGAGGCGCATGTAGAGGTCGAACCCGACGCCCGCGATGTGCCCGGACTGCTCGGCGCCCAGGATGTTGCCCGCGCCGCGGATCTCGAGGTCCTTCATGGCGACCGCCGTGCCCGCGCCCAGCTCGGAGTGCTGGGCGATGGTGGCCAGCCGCTCGTGCGACGTCTCGGTCAGCGGGCGGTCGTTCGGGTAGAGGAAGTAGGCGTAGCCACGCTCCCGGCTGCGCCCGACCCGGCCGCGGAGCTGGTGGAGCTGGGAGCGCGAGCACGACGTCCTGGTCTGCACGACGAT
>NZ_JBVPVA010000371.1:0-2479 GCF_055612215.1 Actinomycetospora sp.
GGGGGCAGCCGGTCGGCGGGGACCGCAGCGGCCAGATCGAGCAGGACGTCCTCGTCGGCGATCGCCCGGAAGAGCTCGGCGGTCAGCGCCCAGGACGCCGGGGCGTCGGCGGGCGACCACCCGGCGGCGACGCCGAGCGCCTGGTCGCGGACGCGGGCGCGGTCGTCGTCGGCGGGCACCCGCCGGAGCCTAGGGCGATCCGCTGACGAGCCACAGGGCCGCCGTGCCCGCGACGAGGGCCGCCGGGGTCGTGACCAGACCCGCGACGGTGAACCGGCGCAGCGTCGGCGGGACCCCTTCGGCGGCCATCACCCGCCGCCACAGCAGCGTCGCGAGCGAGCCGACGTAGGTGAGGTTCGGCCCGACCCCGACCCCGATCAGCATCGCGAGCACCGTCGCGGTGGCCGGGGCCGGGCCGAAGGCGGCGAGCAGCAGCAGCGTCGCGGGCAGGTTGTTGACGACGTTGGCCAGCAGCGCGGCGAGGCCGGCGACGGCGAGCAGCCCGAGGAACCCGGTACCCAGCGGCGCGACGAGGCCGCCGAGGACCCCGCCGAGCCCGTGCACCCCGACGGCCGCCACCACGATCCCCAGGGCGAGCACGAACAGGCAGAACAGCGGGTCGGCCGCCCGGACGACCGCGGCCGGGGTGGTGGCGCGGGTGGCGAGCGACCGGGCCCCGAGCACGACGACCCCGGCGACGGCGACCCAGACGGGTTCGATACCGAGCGGGGCGGCGGCCGCGAACCCGGCGAGGGTCAGGGCGAGGACGACGAGGGCGAACATCGGGACGGGGACGTCCTCGTCGAGCCGGTCCTCGTCGAGCGGCTGCCGCTCCCGGTCGTCCGACGTCGGACGGTCCAGGTCCCGCCGGAACACCCACCGCAGCCCCGCGTACTCGACGGCGAGCACCACGACCCACGGCAGCGCCATCAGGGCGGCGAAGTCCACGAACGAGAGGCCGGTCGCCCCGACCGCGAGCAGGTTGGTCAGGTTCGAGACGGGCAGCAGCAGCGAGGCGGAGTTCGCCAAATGTGCGCACACGAACGCGGCCGGGGCGGCGGCGAGGCGCATCCGGCGGGCGGAGCGCACCACGACCGGGGTGAGCAGGACGATCGTCGCGTCGAGGCTCAGCACGGCCGTCGTCACGGCGGCGACGCCGAAGACGCGTCGGAAGAGGGGTGTCCCGGCGTCAGAGAAGTCCCCTTCCCGACACTCGACGTCGGAGGACCGGCGTCCCCGGCTGCCCCGCAGCAGCGACCCCGCCCAGGTGAACACGCCCTCGACGTCGGCGAGGTGCGCGAGGACGAGGACCGCGGCGAGGAACCCGACGGTCGGCCCGAGCCGGGTGACCTCGGCGAGCGCGTCGGGCCCGCTCAACAGTCCGCTCACGACGACGAGGGCCGCGGCCGGGATCGCCGCGACCGCCTCCGGTGTCCCGCGGGGCCGCCAGACGGCGACGACGAGCACCGCCGCCAGGAGCGCGACGGCGAGGGCGGTCGCCGCGGGTCCGCTCACCCCTTGACGAACAGGTAGATCGCCACCGCGACGCCGAGGACGACGACGCTCCAGCGCAACACGTTGTCGGGCATCTTCTGCGCGACGGCCATCCCGAGGTAGCCGCCGACCAGCGTCGAGGGCGCGAGGAGCAGCACGGCGAACCAGTCGACCGGCGCGAAGATCGCGAAGAGCACCACGGTGACCGACGCGACCACCAGCGAGAGCAGCACCTTCACCGCGTTGAGCCGGCGCATGCCGTCGGCGCACAGCAGCGAGAGCACCGCGATGAGCACGACGCCGAGCGCCCCGCCGAAGTAGCCGCCGTACACCGCGGCGACGAAGGTGACGACGACGAGCGCGACCGGCCGCTCCCGGCCCGCCTCGGACTCGCCGTCGCGGGAGGTCCAGCGCTTGATCCACGGCTGGGCGCCCAGGGTCAGGCTGGCGAGCAGGACCAGGACCGGGACGATCGCGTCGAACACCGACTGCGGCAGCACGAGCAGCAGCGCGCACCCCACCGCGGAGCCGAGCGCCGCGGGGATCGTCGTGAGCGCGAGCCGACGCCCCTGGCCGCGGAGGTCCCGCCGCGCGCTGACCGTCGAGCCGGCGTACCCGGGCCACTGCGCGACCGAGTTGGTGACGTTGGCGGGCAGCGGCGGGAGCCCGGTCGCGAGCAGCACCGGGAACACGATGAGCGAGCCGCCGCCCGCGATCGCGTTGACCGCGCCGGCGACGAGTCCGAGCACGACGAGCAGGACGATCTGGAGCGCGCCCGGGTGCGTCACGGCACGGCACGGTAGTCCGGCCGGGGTCGGCGTGCCCGCCCGCTAGGATCGGCCTGGCGGAGGAGTCGGCCGGGCGGCCGCGTCGAGCCCCACGAGGGCTCGTCGAGGAAAGTCCGGACTCCACAGGGCAGGGTGGTTGCCAACAGCAACCCGGGGTGACCCGCGGGACAGTGCCACAGAGAACAGACCGCCATCGG
>NZ_JBVPVA010000397.1:0-2857 GCF_055612215.1 Actinomycetospora sp.
TTCCGCGCTCGCAGGGCGAGGGCGGCAACGATCGGGACTGGGTCTGAGCTCGATCACCGCGCTGCCGGGTCACGGTGCACCGCGGCGGCTCTCCCGGACGCGCGCGAGAAGTGGACGCGCGAGCCAGAGGAACGCCGTGCCCACCGCGACGACCGCAGCGGTGAGCACCGCGGACGGCAGGGTGAACAGGATCGAGGTCACGAGGAGCACCGCACCACACAGCGAGCCGCCCAGACAGAACAGACCCACGATCGCGTAGCGGTTGAACCGGAACAGCATCCGTTCCTTGTCCAGCTGGCGGAACAGCAACCGGTGCTGCGCCGCGGGGGCCACCAACAGCACGGTCGCGGCCGCGGTCGACAACAGCGTGGCGAAGTAGACGTCCCGTTCGAAGGCCGTGATCCTCGAGAAGCCGACCTGGAACGGCGTCGTCAACAGGAACCCGAACAGGACCTGCACTCCGGGCAGCGCCACCCGCAACTCGTTGAGCAGCTCGCCGAGCTCGCGGTTGACCCGCTGCTCGTGGTCCTCGGCCATCCGCTCGCACCTCCACCCGAGCCCCGCGATCCCTCGGAGCTGTCTTCCCACTCGACGGCGGCCCTCGGACACGCCACCCCGGGGCGGTTCTCACCCAGCTCTCACCCGACGCACGTCCGATCTTCACCGTCCGCGGTCACTCGGCGCCTGACCCACACGACACACGAGGAGGAAGCCCGGATGGCCGACGTCGCCACACGTCCCGGATCGAGGACCGCGCCCGCGCTGCGGGGCGCACAGGTCCTGGCGGTGCTCACGGTGCTCGAGCTGCTGTGGCAGTTCGCGACCGCCGGCCAGATGGTCGGCCCGCTGCACAGCCGGGGAGCCCACGAACTGCACTCCGTGGGCGCGGTCGTGCTCCACGTCCTGACGGGGTTGCTGACGATCGCCGCGATCGTGCTGTGGCGGACCGCCGCCGTGCCGCTGTGGCCCGCCGTGCTGGCCGCCGTCGTCTTCGTCCTCACGTTCGTGCAGGCCTACCTCGGCGACGACGGCACGCTCTACCTCCACGTGCCCGGGGCGCTCGTCCTCTCCGCCGGCAGCGTCTGGCTCGCGATCTGGTCCTTCGCGCCCGGCGCCGCGCGTGCCGGGGGGCCCGGGCGTCCCCGGCACCAGTCGTAGCGCCAGCGCTCTTACCGGCCTCCGAACCACGCCACGCCCCGGCATTACCGGAGGTCAGCATCGTGGAGCGCACCTGATCGACAGCCCCCGGCGCCCGCCGGGCCCGGCCGGTCGATCCGTTGCGAGAGGTGACCGATGGATCGCGAGGAGGGCTCTCCCACCCCGGCCGAGGACGCTGCCACGCCCACCGAGGGCGCCGAGACCACAGAGGTCGCCGACGGTCCCGACGAGGCGTCGACCGGCTCGCCCGAGCGCAGCGGCTCCCGGTGGGAGCCCCAGCCCGACGGCGGGGCCGACGCACCCACGACCGAGAGCACGGCGGCGGAGGGCACGGCGGCGGAGGGAACGGCGGCGCGTCCCGCCGGGACCACGTGGTGGCACCACGACGCCCCGGCGGCCCCGGTCCGTCCCCGGAGGCGAGGGCTGCGGGTCGCCGCCGGGGTCGGCGCCGCCGTGCTCCTCGCCGGCGGGGGCTTCGCGGTCGGCCACGCGGTGGGCGACTCCGGCCCCGACGGCGGCCCCGGTCCGGGCATCGGCCACCACCGGAGCCACGACGGCGACCGCCGAGGGGGCCCCGGCCAGACCGGCCAGACCGGCCAGCCCGGCCAGCCCGGCCAGCCCGGCGGCCCGACCGGCCAGAACACCTCCGGAGGCCCCAGCCCGATCCTCGGCGGGCTGTTCACGTGACCGCGCTCGCCGACCGCCCGACCCGGCACGCCCTCCCCCGCCCGACCGGCCCGGCCGTCCGGGACCGACGTGTCCGCACCGCCGCCGAGGTGCTGCTCGTCGTCGCCCTCACGCTGGTCACGTTCTGGTGGGCCACCGGCGGTGGCCTCACCGACCTCGGCAGCTGGGCCTCCGGGCTGACCTCGCTGGGCCGGCTCACCGGGCTGCTCGCCTCGGTCCTGCTGCTGGTGCAGGTGCTGCTCATGGCCCGGGTGCCGCTGCTCGAGCAGGCCTTCGGGCAGGACCGGCTCGCGGTGATCCACCGGCTGGTGGGGTTCACGTCGTTCACCGGGATGATCGCCCACGTCGGGCTCATCACCTGGGGCTACGCCGCCGGCGACCTGGCCGCGACGCCCGGCGAGCTGTGGGACCTCACCCTGACCTACCCGGGGATGCTGCTGGCCGCCGCCGGCACCGCGTGCCTGGTGCTCGTCGTCGTCACGAGCGTGCGGGCCGCGCGGACACGGATGCGCTACGAGTCGTGGCACCTGCTCCACCTCTACGCCTACCTCGGCGTCGGGCTCGCGCTGCCCCACCAGCTCTGGACCGGCCAGGAGTTCCTCGCCTCGACCGTGCGCACGGTGTTCTGGTGGAGCGCCTGGGCGCTGACCGCGGTGGCGGTGCTGGTGTGGCGGGTCGGGCTGCCGCTCCACCGCACGCTGCACCACCGCCTCGTCGTCACCTCGGTCGTGCCCGAGGGCGACGGCTGCGTCTCGGTCTACCTCACCGGACGCCACCTCGACGACCTCGGCGCGCGGGCCGGGCAGTTCCTCCAGTGGCGCTTCCTGAGCCGCCGGGGCTGGACCCGCGCGCACCCGTACTCGCTCTCGGCCGCCCCGGACGGGCGCAGCCTGCGGATCACCGTCAAGGACCTGGGCGACGGCACCGCGGAGATCCCGGGCCTGCGCCCCGGGACCCGCGTCCTGATCGAGGGGCCGTACGGCCGGCTCACCGCACGTGCCCGGACCGGGGA
>NZ_JBVPVA010000463.1:0-11393 GCF_055612215.1 Actinomycetospora sp.
CTCCGTGGTGTGGGCGGCGTCCGCGGGGAACTGGTCGTCGAAGCTCACTCTCGTCCCGACGTCGGGCGATCGGGGCGCGGCGCCGCCCCCGCGGGGCACCTCGCCCGCTGGGGGCAACGGGAGAGCATGCCGGGCCGACCGGGACGGGACAACCCGGATCCGGCCCGGGGGCGGCTCGGTCCGAGGGCCGCCACCCGGAGGGCCGTCACTCCGAGGGCCGTCACTCCGAGGGCATGGCGACCAGGGCCTCGAGGGCGGGCACCGCGGCGGCGAGGGCTCTGCGGTGCTCGGGGGCGAGCCGCGCCAGGCGCTCGGCCAGCACGGCGGTCCGCTCGGTGCGCAGCTGCTCGATCATCGCGCGGCCCGCGGCGGAGAGCTCGACCAGCGCTGATCGGGCGTCCTGCGGGTCGGGCGTGCGCACGAGGAGCCCGGCGTCGTCGAGCGCGGCGAGCACCCGGCTCATCGTCGGCGGCGTGACCGCCTCCCGGCGCGCCAGCTCGGAGAGGCGCAGCGGCTCGTGCTCCTCCAGGGTCACCAGCACCGAGGTCTGCAGCGGGGGCAGCACCGCGGCGGAGTCGACCCGGATGCGGCGGTTCAGCCGCCCGATCGCCAGCCGCAGGCGCGCGGGCAGCATCGGGTCGTCGAGGTCGGGCGGCCCGAGCTCGGAGGGGGCCGCCGGGGAGGACGTCGCACCAGCCATACTTCATCGTCGCACTACTTAGGCTGCGCACATACCCCCGGGGCGGTGTTCCGCGTCGCTTTCGTCCCGATTCCTGGTGCGCGGTACCGCCGACCGAGGCCGCGTTCAGAGCTTGCGCAGCCGGATCCGTCGCACCGAGTGATCAGGTCCCTTGGTCAGGACGAGCCCGGCGCGGGAGCGCGTGGGGGCGATGTTCTCCCGCAGGTTCGGCCCGTTGATCTCGTCCCAGAGCTGCGCGGCGCGGGCCCGGGCGTCCTCGGTCTCCATCTCGGCGTAGCGGCGGAAGTACGACGCCGGGTCGCGGAACGCGGTCTCGCGCAGCGCGAGGAACCGCTCGATGTACCAGCGGCGCACGTCGGCGGGGTGGGCGTCGACGTAGATCGAGAAGTCGATGAGGTCGCTGACCGCGAGGGCGCTGGCCCGCTCCCCCGTCTGCGGCGCGGGCTGGAGCACGTTGAGGCCCTCGATCACGAGGATGTCCGGGCGCGCGACCGAGCGCTGCTCGTCGAGCACGTCGTAGACCAGGTGGGAGTACACCGGCGCGGTGACCTCGGGCTTGCCGGCCTTGACGTCGGAGACGAAGCGCAGCAGCGCCCGCCGGTCGTAGGACTCCGGGAACCCCTTGCGCGCCATGAGCCCGCGGCGCTCGAGCTCGGCGTTCGGGTAGAGGAACCCGTCGGTGGTCACGAGCGCCACGTCGGGGTGGTCCTGCCAGCGCGCGAGCAGCAGGCGCAGCAGCCGCGCGGTGGTCGACTTGCCCACCGACACCGACCCGGCGATCCCGACGACGAACGGCGTGCGCTCCTCGTCCTGGCGCAGGAAGGTCCGGTAGGCCTCCAGCAGGCCGGAGTTGGCCCGCACGTGCAGGTCCAGCAGCCGCGAGAGGGGCAGGTAGACGTCGCGGACCTCGTCGAGGTCCACCGGGTCGCCCAGGGAGCGCAGCTCCTCGAGCTCGCCCGCGGTCAGGGGGAGGTCGCCGGACTCGTCGCGCAGCGCGGCCCACGAGGTGCGGTCGAAGTCGACGAACGGGGACCCGCTCATGGGCGCACATTCTGGCCACGGGAACCCCCGGGGCCGCCACCGGCTGTCTGCGGTCTCACGTCAGCGGTATCCCAGTTGGCGCACCGACGACACCGCGTACTCCACGACGGTCACGTGCGGTGGCAGACCCAGGACGTGCACGACGCCGGCCGCGACGTCCTCCGGCGCCAGCCCCTGGTCGTGCATGCGCTCGGCGAAGTGCGCCGTGTCGTCGTCGACGGCGGCCTGGTCGGCCACCAGGTCGGTGGCCACGAAACCGGGCGAGACGGTGGTGACCTTCACCCCGCGCGGCCCGACCTCCAGCCGGAGGGTCTCGGCGACGGCGTGGGCGGCGTGCTTGCTCGCCGCGTACACCCCGCCGGCGGCCGAGGCGACCCGCCGTCCGGACATCGAGGACACCACGACGAGGGTCCCGCCCGCGGACAGGTGGGGCAGCGCGGCCCGGGCGGTGGCGAGCAGCCCCGTGACGTTGACGTCGAGCAGTTCCCGCCAGCGCGCGGGGTCGGTGTCGGCCACGGACCCCAGCGACATCACCCCCGCCGCGGCGACCACGCCCGCGACCGGGGCCGCCAGGCGGGCGACGACGTCGTCGAGCGCGGCGGCGAGGCCCGCGGGGTCCGTGACGTCGGCGGCCGCGGTGGCATGGCCGGTGCCCGGCAGCGCCGCGGCGAGCTCGTCCAGCCGGTCGGCGCGCCGGGCGAGGGCCCCGACCCGGGCCCCGGCGGCGGCGGCCGCGTGGGCGGTGGCGGCGCCGATCCCCGAGGAGGCCCCGACGACGACCACCGCGCGTCCGGCGAGCGCACCCGGCGCCCCGTCGCTGGTCACGCCCCCAGCCTAGTGATCACCTGCGACCGGTCGGGGCGAGGACCCCGGCCGCCGGTGGCCCGTAGGCTGGGCGCCGTGGCGAAGACGGCGACGAACGACCGGGTCGGGCGCGAGGAGCTCACCGAGTTCCTGCGCACGCGGCACCACGCCATCGTGGTGACGCGGCGCAAGGACGGCGGCGAGCAGACCTCCCCGGTGACGCTGGGGCTCGACGCGCAGGGCCGCCTGCTGGTCTCGACCTACCCCGAGCGCGCCAAGGTCCACAACATCCGGCGGGACCCCGCGGTCGCGATGTGCGTGCTCTCCGACGACTTCGACGGTCCCTGGGTCCACGTCGAGGGCACCGCGGAGGTCCTCGACCTCCCCGAGGCGCTGGACCCGCTCTGCGAGTACTTCCGGTCGATCTCGGGCGAGCACCCCGACTGGGACGAGTACAAGGACGCGATGGCGACGCAGGGCAAGTGCCTGGTCCGGCTGACCGTCGAGCACTGGGGCCCGATCGCGACCGGCGGCTTCCCCCCGCGTCTGCAGAAGGACTAGAGGGGCTCGAGGACCACCCGTGGACGTCCTGCTCTCCGTGCTCGGCCTCGTCGGGGTCGTCGCGGTCACACTCGGCACGGCCGTGTTCGTCGCGGCCGAGTTCTCGCTGACCACGCTCGAGCGCAGCCAGGTCGACCACCACGCGGCCGAGGTCGGTGACCGGCGGGCGAAGGCGGTCGCGAAGGCCCACCGCAACCTGTCCTTCGAGCTCTCCGGGGCCCAGCTCGGGATCACGATCACCACGCTGATCACCGGCTACCTGGCCCAGCCGGCGATCGCGACGCTGATCTCGCCGGTGCTCTCCGATGTGGGCCTGCCCGAGGGCGCCGCGGCGGGCGCGGCGGCGGTGATCGCGCTGATCCTGGCGACGGCGCTGTCGATGGTGTTCGGCGAGCTGGTGCCGCAGAACCTCGCGATCTCCGCGCCGCTGCGCACCGCTCGGACGGTGGCCGGCGTCCAGGCAGCGTTCTCCCGGGCGCTGTCCTGGTTCATCTCCGGGCTCAACGGCGCGGCGAACTGGGTCGTGCGCCGGCTCGGGGTGGAGCCCGCCGAGGAGCTGCGCTCGGCGCGGTCGCCCCGGGAGCTCGGGTCGCTGGTGGCCACCAGCGCGGAGCAGGGCACGATCGACGAGGGGACCGCGGCGGTGCTCACCCGGGCGCTGCGCGTCGGCGAGCGCACCGCCGACGAGCTGATGACCCCGCGGGTCCGGGTGGAGACCCTCGCGATCGACGACACCGTGGACGACCTGCTCGCCGCGGCGATCCGCACCGGGTTCTCCCGCTTCCCGGTGGTCGAGGGCGACCTCGACGACGTGCGCGGGGTGGTGCACGTCAAGCAGGCGTTCGCGGAGCCGCGGTCCCGGCGCGGCAGCACCCTGGTCCGCAACCTGATGCGCACCCCGACCACGGTCCCGGACTCCCTCGACGGCGACGAGCTGCTCGACCGGCTGCGCGGCGCGGGCTTCCAGCTGGCGGTCGTCGTCGACGAGTACGGCGGCACGGACGGCATCGTGACGCTGGAGGACCTCGTCGAGGAGATCGTCGGCGACGTCCGCGACGAGCACGACCGCGGCGAGGCCGAACCCTTCCGCGACGCCGGGGCCGACAGCTGGGTGGTCTCGGGGACGCTGCGGCCCGACGAGCTGGCCGAGCTGGTGGGCTGGTCGTTCCCCGACTCCGAGATCTACGAGACGCTCGCCGGATTCCTGCTGGCCGAGCTGGGACGCATCCCCTCGGTCGGCGACCGGGTGACGCACGACGGCCGGACGTTGGTGGTCAGCCGCATGGACCGGCGCCGGATCGCCGACGTCCGGATCGAGGCCGTGGACCAGGCGGACGCGCCGACCCCGGCCGCGCTCGCCACCGGGGAGGTCGCACCGTGAACGACGGGCTCGCCCTCCTTGCGGTGTTCGGGCTGCTGCTGCTCAACGCCTTCTTCGTCGGCGCCGAGTTCGCGGTGATCTCCGCGCGTCGTGACCGGCTGGACACGATGGTCGAGTCAGGCACGTCCGGCGCGGCAACGGTGCTGCGGGCCAGCGAGCAGCTCTCGACGATGCTCGCCGCCGCCCAGCTCGGGATCACGATCTGCTCGCTGGCGCTCGGCGCGCTCGGCGAACCCGCCGTCGCCCACCTGCTCGAGCAGGTCGTCGGTCCCCTCGGAATCCCGGACGCGGTCGTGCACCCGATCGCGTTCGTCATCGCGCTGCTGCTCGTGACCGTCCTGCACATCGTGATCGGCGAGATGGTCCCGAAGAACATCGCGATCGCCGGGCCGGAGCGCACCGCGGTGTGGCTCGTGCCGCCCCTGGTCTGGTTCAGCAAGGTGGCGCGCCCGGTGATCGGGCTGTTCAGCTGGATGGCCGCCCAGGTCCTCAAGCTGCTGGGGGTGGAGCCGCGCGACGAGAAGGAGTCGGCCTACACGCCCTCCGAGCTCGCCGAGGCGGTCTCCGAGTCCCGCCGCGAGGGGCTGCTCGACGCCTCGCAGACCCGCCGCCTGACCCAGGCCCTGCACACCGCCGAGCGCACCGTCGCCGACGTGATGATCCCCCGCGAGCGGCTCACGGTCCTGCCCGCGCACCCCACCGTCGGTGCGGTGGAGGAGGCGGTGGCCCGCACCGGGTTCTCCCGCTACCCGGTGCAGGCCCCCGAGGCGCCGGACGCCCACCCGCGGCTCGACACCGACCCGCTCGAGCCGGGCACGGACCCGCTGGGGCCGAGCCGGACCGGGGTGGCGCCGAGCGTGGAGCTCGCCGGGTACCTGCACATCAAGGACGTCCTCGACCTCGACGGCGAGCTCGACGAGGTGGTGCCCGCCGAGCGCGTGCGGGCGCTGCCCCGGCTCTCGGTGGACGCGCCGGTCGACGAGGCGCTCGCGACGATGCGCCGCGAGGGCTCCCACCTGGCCCGGGCCGTCGACGGGAACGGGACCACGGTCGGCGTCGTGGCCCTCGAGGACCTCGTCGAGGAGTACGTCGGCACGGTCCGCGACAGCACCCACGTGGCCCGCTCGGCGGCCCGCGGCACGTCCTGAGCCCCACGCGCGGTGTGGGATCGCGCGGGGCGGGGGATCAGTCCGGCATGGCCGCCTCCCCCGAGCCCGCTCCCCGCACCGACGTCGTCGTGGTCGGCGCCGGCATCAGCGGCGTCGCCTGCGCCCGGGTGCTCACCGAGGCCGGCGTCCCGGTCCGGGTCCTGGAGCGGGCACGCCACGTGGGCGGGCGGCTCGCGAGCCCCGACCTGCCCCGCGGCGGGACCGGCCCGTTCCCCGGGCCGCGCCCGGTCGACCTCGGCGCCGCCTACTTCACGGTCTCGCGCTCCGACGAGCCCGCCGCGGACGGGTTCGCGGCGCTCGCCGACGACTGGAACCGGCGCGGCCTCGCCGTCCCGTGGACCGACACGCTGTCGGCGCGCGACGCGGACGGCACGTGGGAGCCCAAGCCCGGCCCGCAGCGCTGGTCGGCCCCGGGCGGTCTGCGCTCCCTGGTGGCCGACCTCGCGGCGGGGCTGCGGGTGGAGACCGGCCGGACCGTCTCCGAGGTGACGCCCGGGCCGGCCGTCGACGGCGAGGCGGCGTGCGCGGTGGTGCTCGCGATGCCCGACCCGCAGGCCGCCCGGCTGGTGTCCGCGCCGTTGCGGGCCGCCCGGGTGGTCGCCGACCAGGAGTGGGAGCCGGTGATCTCGGTGGCGCTCGGCTACGACGAGCGGTGCTGGTCCGGCGACCTCACCGCGGCCTTCGTCAACGGCCACCCCGACCTCTCGCTGATCGCCGACGACGGGGCGCGGCGCGGCGACCGCGCGCCGGTGCTCGTCGCGCACACCACCGGGGACCTGGCGCGCCGGCACCTCGAGGACCCCGACGGCGTCGTGCCGACCGTCGTCGACGCGGTCGGCGCGCTGCTCGGGCTGGACCGTTCCCCGACCTGGACCCACGCCCACCGCTGGACCTACGCGAGCCCGGCGCACCCCCACGACGAGCCCTTCCACCTCGATGACGACCTCGTCGCGGTCGTCGGCGACGGCTGGGGCAGCCCGAAGGTCGAGACGGCGTGGCGCTCGGGGACCCTGCTCGGGCGCGCGCTCGCGGACCGCGTGAGCTGCTGAGCCCCTGGGGCCGCCGCCGGTTCTCAAGCGATGGGCCCCTTCGGTCGAATAGACGGACGAGGGGCGCCCGTCGCCGGAACGCTCGCCCCGCCCCTGCATGATCATCAGCACACCACGCAGGATCTTCGGCGCAGATCCTGCGTGGTGTGCTGTTGATCAACGAGCAAGCGGCTCGGCTCGGCCGCCTCAGGCGTCGGCCAGCTCCTCCAGGGGCGGGCAGGAGCAGACCAGGTGGCGGTCGCCGTGCGCGGAGTCGATCCGACGCACCGGCACCCAGATCTTGTCCGGGCGCCCCGCGGCCGGGAACGCGGCCTCCTCGCGGGTGTAGGCGTGGTCCCACTCCGCGGTCGTCACCGAGCGGGCCGTGAACGGAGCGTGCACCAGCGGGTTGTCGTCCGCCGGCCACTCCCCCGCCTCGACCTTGGCGGCCTCCGCGCGGATGGCGATCATCGCCTCGCAGAAGCGGTCGATCTCGGCGAGGTCCTCGGACTCGGTCGGCTCGACCATGAGCGTCCCGGCCACCGGGAACGACATCGTCGGGGCGTGGAAGCCGTAGTCGGCGAGCCGCTTGGCGACGTCGTCGACGGTGATGCCCGAGGACTTCGTCAGCGGGCGCAGGTCGAGGATGCACTCGTGGGCCACGAACCCGCCCGCCCCGGTGTAGAGCACCGGGAACGACGAGCGCAGCCGCGCGGCGACGTAGTTCGCGGCCGCCACCGCGGTCAGCGTCGCGCGCCGCAGCCCGTCGACGCCCATGAGCCGCACGTACGCCCAGGAGATCGGCAGGATCGACGCCGAGCCCCACGGCGCGCCGGCCACCGGGCCGACCCCCGTCGACGGGCCCGCCGAGGGCTGCGCGGGGTGGTTGGGCAGGAACGGCGCGAGGTGCTCGGCGACGCCGATCGGCCCGACGCCGGGCCCGCCCCCGCCGTGCGGGATGCAGAAGGTCTTGTGCAGGTTCAGGTGGCTGACGTCGGCGCCGAAGCGGCCCGGGCGGGCGAGCCCGACGAGCGCGTTGAGGTTGGCGCCGTCGACGTACACCTGGCCGCCGGCGTCGTGCACCGCGGCGAGCACCTTGCGGACTCCCGGCTCGTACACCCCGTGCGTCGAGGGGTAGGTGATCATGATCGCGGAGAGCCGGTCGCCGACCTCGTCGATCACGCGGTGCAGGTCCTCGACGTCGACGTCGCCGCGCTCGGTGGTCTTCACGACCTTGACACGCATCCCGGCCGAGATCGCCGACGCGGCGTTGGTGCCGTGCGCCGAGGACGGGATGACGCAGACGTCGCGGTCGGTGTCCCCCCGGGAGTGGTGGTAGGCCCGGATCGCGAGCAGCCCGGCGAGCTCGCCCTGCGAACCGGCGTTGGGCTGCAGCGAGACCGCGTGGTAGCCGGTGAGGTGCACCAGCCAGGCCTCGAGGTCCCGGATCACCTGCAGCATCCCGGGCGCGTCCGACTCCGGCGCGAACGGGTGGAGCTCCGCGAACCCGGGGTAGCTGATCGGCTCCATCTCCGCGGTCGCGTTGAGCTTCATCGTGCAGGAGCCCAGCGGGATCATGCTGCGGTCGAGCGCCACGTCCTTGTCCGAGAGCGTGCGCAGGTAGCGCAGCAGCCCGGTCTCGGTGCGGTGGCGGTGGAAGACCGGGTTGGTGAGGTACGACGACGACCGCGTCAGCGCGGCGGGGACGGCGTCCTCGGTGGCGGCGTCGAGGTCGGGGACGCCGGGAGCCTCCACCCCGGACCCCTTCCCCGTCGCTCCGCTCGCCCCGAGAGCCCGCCACACCGCGACGAGGTGCGCGCGGGTCGTGACCTCCGAGCACGAGACGCCGACGTGGTCGTCGTCGACCTCGCGGACGAGCAGGCCCGCCTCGCGGCACGTCGCGACGGCGTCCGCCGCGCCCCCGGGCACGCGCACCAGCACGGTGTCGAAGAACGCGCGGTGGACGACCTCCACGCCGCCCTTCGCCAGCCCGGCCGCGAGCACGGCGGCCATGCGGTGGGTGCGCCGCGCGATGGAGTGCAGACCCGCCGGGCCGTGGTAGACGGCGTACATCGAGGCGATGACGGCGAGCAGCACCTGGGCGGTGCAGATGTTGCTCGTGGCCTTGTCGCGGCGGATGTGCTGCTCGCGGGTCTGCAGGGCGAGCCGGTGCGCGGGGTGCCCGTCGGCGTCGATCGAGGTCCCGACGAGGCGGCCGGGCAGCTGGCGTGCCAGCTGCTGGCGCACCGCGAGGAACCCGGCGTGCGGCCCGCCGAAGCCGAGCGGCACCCCGAAGCGCTGCGTGGACCCGACGGCGACGTCGGCGCCCTGCTCGCCGGGCGGGGTGACCATCGTGGCGGCGAGCAGGTCGCAGGCCACGACGACCCGCGCGCCGCGCTCGTGCGCGGCGGCGATCACGCCGCTGTGGTCGCGCAGCGCACCCGAGGCACCGGGGGCGGCCAGCAGCAGGCCGAAGAAGTCGTGGCTCGGCAGCTCGGAGGTGGCGTCGACGAGCTCGATGTCGATGTTCAGCGACTCCGCACGGGTCCGCAGCACCGCGATCGTCTGGGGCAGCGTGTCGGCGTCGACCAGGAAGGTGTCGGACTTCGACTTGTCGACGCGGCGCAGCAACAGCATCGCCTCGGCGGCCGCGGTGGACTCGTCGAGCATGGAGGCGCCGGCGACGTCGAGGCCGGTCAGGTCGCACACCACGGTCTGGAAGTTCAGCAGCGCCTCGAGCCGGCCCTGGGAGATCTCGGGCTGGTAGGGCGTGTAGGCGGTGTACCAGGCCGGGTCCTCGAGCACGTTGCGCCGGATCACCGGTGGGGTGATCGTGCCGTGGTACCCGAGCCCGAGCATCGGGGTGAGCACCGTGTTCGACGCGGCGAGGGCGCGCAGCTCCTCGAGGACCTGCGCCTCGGTGGCCGCGGGCGGCGGGGCGGCGTCGACGCTGCCGGGCGCCCGGTCGAGGTCCCAGTCGGCCGGGTCGGACCGGATCGACGTCGGCATCGCCCGGTCCGCGAGCTCGTCGAGGGAGCCGACGCCGATCGTCTCCAGCATGCGGCCGAGCTCGGCGGCGTCGGGTCCGATGTGGCGTTCGGTGAAGGGCGTGCCGTGCTCCAGCGCGGCGAGCGAATGGCGGTCCAGTGAGCTCACGCGGGGCCTCCCGGTGGCTGCCGGCGGGCCGGGGGTCCCGGCCGCGACCGAACTCGGTCAGGGTCACCCCGACGCGTGCCTCGACGGACGCGCCGGGTCCCTCCCCCTCTGCCACTGCCCGCCACCTGCGCGGGCGCCTGAGAGCTTCACCGGGCCTCTCCCGACGTGGGTCGGGCCGGCTTGCACCATCGGCGGGTGGTCACCCCGGGCGGGGTTCGCACCACTTTCCAGAGATCGTCTCGACCACGCGGTACCGGATGCCTGAGAGATTCCGGGGAGGAGTTGCTCCTTCGGCGCCTGCGTCCAGAGGCTTCTGACTGCAGGTCTCTCCCGCGTGGGTTCGTCGACCGACGGCATGCAGGCTACCGGGGTGGTCCCCGGGTGTCAGCCCCACGAGGGGCGACGTCACCTCACGAGGGCTCAGCCCGCGGAGCGCGCCCCGCGGTTGCGACGGGAGGCGAGCTCGTCCTCGGGCGCCTGGTCGACGACCGCGGCACCGGCCCCGGCCCGCTCGGCCGGGAAGTGGGCGATGGAGCCCGACAGCTCGCGCATCGCTCCGCCGACCGCGATCCCGAAGACGCCCTGACCGCCCTGGAGCAGGTCGACGACCTCCTCCGGCGAGGTGCACTCGTAGACCGTGACGCCGTCGGAGAAGAGCGTGATCCGGGCGAGGTCGCGCACCCCGTGGCGGCGCAGCTGCTCGACGGCGCTGCGGATGTTGTTCAGCGAGACCCCGGTGTCGAGGAGGTTCTTGACCACCTTGAGCACCGCGAGGTCCTTGAAGGAGTACAGCCGCTGCGAGCCGGATCCGGTCGCGGTGCGGATGCTGGGCACGACGAGCTTGGTGCGCGCCCAGTAGTCCAGCTGCCGGTAGGTGATCCCGACGATCTGGCAGGCGGCCGGCCCGCGGTACCCGAGGACCTCGTCGTGCAGGCTCTCCCCGAACAGGTCGTCCGGGAACAGCGACCCCTGCTCCCCCGCGGGCCCGAGCGGCTGGAGCACCGCGTCCTCGGTCGACGGGTCGTGGGGCGACGAACCCTGGCTCGCCGGGACCACGGCGTCGGCCGCCCTCCCGGCTCCGGGCCGCTCACCGGCTCCCGCCACGCCTGCCTCCTCGCACCGTCAGAGTCCGTCTCGGGCCCTGGTCAGACGACCGTACGAGGGGTGTCGACGGGGGTCAACGCGACGCGCGGCCAACTCTGTACCTGAACTTCAGGGTTCGACGATACGGGGGTCGGTTCACGTCCCCGCGAAGTCCTCGGGCGAGACGGTGTCGAGGAACTCGCGGAACTTCTCGACCTCGTCCTCCTGCTCGTCGGGGATGACGAGCCCGGCCTCGGAGAGCACGCCCTCCTCGGCGTGGATCGGCACGCCGACGCGCAGCGCGAGGGCCACCGAGTCGCTCGGCCGAGCCGAGACCCGGACGTCGCCGTCGAAGACGAGCTCCGCGTAGAACGTGCCTTCCTGCAGGTCGGTGATCCGGACCTGCTCGAGCCGCCGGTCCAGGGCCCCCAGGACGTCCTTGAGGAGGTCGTGGGTCAGCGGCCGGGCCG
>NZ_JBVPVA010001156.1:0-3370 GCF_055612215.1 Actinomycetospora sp.
TGTGCGGAATCGTCGCTGCGTACGGTGACATCGACCCCGACAAGTGCGAGCGGATGCTCGCCCGGATCCATCACCGTGGCCCGGACGATTCCGGGCGGATCGAGCTGGAGCACGCGTGGCTGGGCCACCAGCGGCTCTCGATCATGGACGTGACCGGGGGGAAGCAGCCCATCGCCGACGAGACCGGCTCGGCCTATGTGGTGGGCAACGGGGAGATCTACAACCACGAGGCGATCCGGGACCAGCTGTCCGAGGTCCGGTTCGCGACCGACTCCGACACCGAGTCCGCGTTCCGGCTGGTGCTGCGCGACGGGTCGGCGGCGTTGCACGACCTGCGGGGGATGTACGCGCTGGCGATGGCCCACACCGACGGCCACGGCGTGGTCGCCCGGGACCCGATCGGGATCAAGCCGCTGTACTGGGCCCGGTTGGAGGGGGTGACGCTGTTCGCCAGCGAGCTGCGTGCCTTCGACCCCGAGGACCAGCCGATGGTCGAGGCGTTCCCGCCGGGCTATGTGTGGACCCCGGGGCTGCCCGACACCGGCGCGGTGCACGACGGGTCGATGGTCCGCTTCGCCGACGCGGTGCCGGTGCAGGTCCGCCCGGCGCGCTACGCCCCGGACAAGTCCTGGGACGCCTCGGTGCTCGAGCACGTCCGCGAGGTCCTCTCGGACTCGGTGCGCCGCCACATGATGAGCGACGTCCCGGTCGGGGTGTTCCTCTCCGGCGGGTTGGACTCCGCGATCGTGGCCGCGGTGGCCGCGCAGGTCGCCGCGGAGAAGGGCGAGAAGCTGCCGACGTTCGCGGTGGGCACCGAGGGCAGCGCGGACCTGCTGGCCGCCCGCGCGGTCGCGGAGTTCCTGGGCACCGATCACCACGAGATCGTGCCGACCGCCGAGGACCTCGAGCAGGCCCTCGACGAGGCGGTCACGGTCATCGAGCACTTCGACCCGGCGCTGGTGCGCTCGGCGGTGCCGAACCTGCTGCTGGCCCGCGAGGCCGTCAAGCACGTCAAGGTGGTGCTCACCGGGGAGGGCGCCGACGAGTTGTTCGCCGGCTACTCCTACGTCCACGACGATCCCGCGTTCGCGACCCCGGACGCGTTGCAGGCCGAGCTGGTCCGCTCGATCGAGACGCTGCACGAGCTGAACCTGCAGCGCTGCGACCGGACCACCATGAACTACGGCCTGGAGGCCCGGGTGCCCTTCCTCGACGCCACCGTGATGGAGGAGATGCTGGCCCTGCCCGCGCAGTGGAAGCTCAAGACCGACGGCCGCGCGGAGAAGCAGCTGCTGCGCGAGGCGTTCGCGGACCTGGTCCTCGACGACATCCTGTGGCGGGGCAAGGAACAGTTCGGCGACGGCTCCGGCGCCGGCGAGGTCCTCGCCGAGCTCGTCGAGAAGGAGAAGGCCAAGGAAGGCGCGCAGAACGCCGAGGCCCCCGTGGTCGAGCACGGCTGGGACCTGCGCAGCGACGAGGAGATCGCCTACTACCGCACCTGGTTCCGCACCTTCTCCGGCGTCCGGCCGAACCGGACACTCGGCGCGTTCGCCACCGCGTGACCGTCGGCGGTTGAGGCTTCGACGACCTCGGGTATCCGATGACATGAGCAACGTTCCCGGCATCACGCTCAACAGCGGAGCCACCATCCCGCAGCTCGGGTTCGGGGTGTTCCAGATCGACCCGCAGGACACCGCCGCCACCGTGCAGACCGCCCTCGAGGTCGGCTACCGGCACATCGACACCGCGCAGATGTACGGCAACGAGGCCGAGGTCGGCGAGGCGATCGCGAACTCCGGGATCCCGCGCGACCAGCTGTTCGTCACGACGAAATGCAACAACTCCAACCACGGCTACGACGACGCCCAGCGCGCCCTCGACGAGAGCCTGTCCAAGCTCCGGACCGACTACGTGGATCTCTACCTGATCCACTGGCCGCTGCCCGGCAAGGACCTCTACGTCGAGACGTGGAAGGGCTTCGAGCAGGCCGCGAAGGACGGCAAGGCGCGGTCGATCGGCGTCTCGAACTTCCAGCCCCACCACCTCGACCGGCTCGCCGGCGAGAGCGGGACGGTCCCCGCGGTGAACCAGATCGAGCTGCACCCGCACCTGCAGCAGCCCGAGCTGCGCGAGTACGACCGCAGCCACGGCATCGCCACCGAGGCCTGGAGCCCGATCGGGCAGGGCAAGGGCGTCATCGACGAGGACCGCATCGTCGAGATCGCGAAGGCCCACGACAAGACGCCGGCCCAGGTGACGCTGCGCTGGCACGTCCAGCTCGGCAACATCATCTTCCCGAAGTCGGTCACCGCCTCCCGCATCCGCGAGAACTTCGACATCTTCGACTTCGAGCTCTCCGACGACGAGATGTCGGCCATCGGCGCCCTCGACCAGGGGAAGCGCCTCGGCCCGGATCCCGACCAGTTCGACCGCTGAACCACCGGCTCCCCGGAGCCTGTCCGGTCGCCCTCCCTCGGCGATCGGACGCATGAACGGCCCGGGCACCGACGTCCACGCCCGTCGGTGTCCGGGCCGCTCCACGTCTCGGGGTCCCGGTTCCCTGCTGCCAGCGAAGCGTCGACGCTTGCAGCCAGTGGCAGTAGAGCCCCGTCGTCGTTGACGATCCGGTCGGCTAGGCGGCCGACCGGCGACGGTTCGCGAGTCGCCGGCGCTGCGCGTCGAGGTGCGGCCGGGCCCGCCGCTGGCCGCCACGCTCGTCGATCGCCGCGGCGAGGTCGTCGAGGACGCGCGCCAACCGGTCGGCGTCGGGGTGCCAGCCGCGGCGCTCGCACTCCTCGAGCCAGTCGACGGCACCCCGGTGCCCGCGTTCGCCGTTGCACCGTCGGCAGGCCGCGACCTCGTTCTCCAGCCACGACGGCCCGCCCCGGACCTTGGGGATGACGTGGTCGGTGGTGGCGGGGACCCGCCCGTCGAGAGGGCGGGCGCACCACAGGCAGGTGGCGCCGTCGCGGGCGTGCGCCGCGACCAGGCGCTCGGCACGGCGCGGTTGTCGCATCGCCCTCCAGGGTGCCGCGAGTCGGCCAAGATCGCCCGCGTAACCGTCTCGTGACGAGGCCGGTCGGCCGATTGATGAGCCACTGCGCGCGTGCTCCACTTCGAGGGGCCTCGTGATCGGGAGAGGACAGCCGTGCCGACCTACACGTTCCGTTGCCCGGGGTGCGGGCCGTTCGACGAGCACCGGTCGATGAGCGCGCTCACCGACGCCACGACGTGCCCCGGGTGCGGCGCCGAGGCCCGCCGCGGGATCACCGCGCCGGCGCTGAACGCGGGCGGGGCGGCGCACGCCGTCGCGGCCGCCCACGAGCGGTCGGCGCACGCACCCGGCGTCGTGACCTCCGTACCCTCCGGC
>NZ_JBVPVA010000658.1:0-11367 GCF_055612215.1 Actinomycetospora sp.
TTCGACGCGGCGCGGACGCTGGAGCTGGTCGGCGAGCGCCGCGTCACCTGGCTCTACCTGGTCCCGACGATGATGGGGCGCATACTGCGCCTGCCTGCGGCGGCGTGGGACGCGGCGGACCTGTCGAGCCTGCGGACCGCGCTGCACGTCGGCGCGCCCTGCCCGCCGGAGGTCAAGCGGGGCTGGCTGGCGCGGCTGCCCACTCCCGAGATCCTCCTCGAGCTGTACTCGGGCACGGAGTCGCAGGCCAGCGCGATGATCGACGGGCGGGACTGGCTCGCGCACCCGGGATCGGTCGGGCGGGTCACCCGCGGGCGGATGCGGGTGTGCGACGACGACCTTCGCCCGTGCCCGCCGGGGGTGGTCGGCGAGGTGTGGATGCGTCCCGACGCCGGGCCGACCTACCACTACCTCGGGGCGCGGGCCCGGGCGCTCGACGGCTGGGAGTCCCTCGGCGACCTGGGCTCCTTCGACGACGAGGGCTACCTGTACCTCGCGGACCGGAGGGCCGACATGATCGTCGTCGGCGGGGCGAACGTGTACCCCGCGGAGGTCGAGGCGGCGCTGGTCGCGCACCCGGGCTCGGTCGGGCGGGTCACCCGCGGGCGGATGCGGGTGTGCGACGACGACGGGCGCGAGTGCCCGCCCGGCGTCGTCGGCGAGGTGTGGATGCGTCCCGACGGCGCGCCGACCTACCACTACCTCGGGGCGCGTCCGCGGGTGCTCGACGGGTGGGAGTCGCTCGGGGACATGGGCTGGTTCGACGACGAGGGCTACCTGTACCTCGCGGACCGGCGGTCCGACATGATCGTCGTGGGCGGGGCGAACGTGTACCCCGCGGAGGTCGAGGCGGCGCTGGTCGCGCACCCCGAGGTGGCCGACGCGGTCGTCGTCGGCGTGCCGGACGAGGACCTCGGGCGCGTCGTGCACGCGGTGGTCCAGCCGGTGCCCGGGGCCGGGCCGGGGCTCGCCGGGCGGTTGCCCGGCGAACTCGCCGACCGGCTCTCCCGTCACAAGATCCCGCGGACCGTGGAGCTGGTGGACCACCCGCTGCGCGACGACGCGGGGAAGGTGAGGCGTTCCGCCATGTGAACGGTTCTCGTCGTCGGGGCGACGAGAACCGTTCACATGCGCTAGCGCATCCGGCCGAAGCTGACCTGGCCGAACATGTTGCCGAGCTTGACCGACTCGCCGGGCTCCGGCGCGGTCCAGATCTTGTTGTTCCCGGCGTAGATCGCGACGTGGTAGATGCCGTCGGGGCTGCCCATGAAGACCAGGTCGCCGGGCTGGGCCTGGCTCCGGCTGATGTGCTGCGCGGCGTCGTACTGCTGCTGCGCGGTGCGGGGCAGGCTGATGCCCATCTTCTTGAACACGTACTGGGTGAACCCGGAGCAGTCGAACGAGCTCGGGCCGGTGGCGCCGTAGACGTAGGGGGTGCCCTCGTACTGCGCCGCGGTGGAGACGATCCGGGTGCCCAGGGAGCCGAGTGCCGCGGGGGCGCTCGCCGTGGCGGCGGTGGCCCGCGCCGACGCCGACTTCGCCGCCGCGGCCTTCGCGTCGGCGGCCTTGGCGGCGGCGGCCTTCGCCGCGGTGGGGGAGGTGTGCTTGATGGCCGGGGCCGCGGCGGGCGCGGTGGCGGCGACGGGGGTGACGGCGGCGCGCGGCGCGGGCACCGGGACCGCGCCGGGGTGGGTGGTCGTCAGGTCGGCCGCGGCGTGCGAGACGTCGAAGCTCGACAGGGCGAAGGCCCCGGTGGAGCCGGCGACGGCGGCGGCGCTCGCGGTGACGAGCGCCGCGGCGATCCCGGCACGGGTCAGCGAGCCGCTGGTGAGGGAGCTGGGCAAGGACACCGGCAGGGACACGGGGCCCGCCATCACGGCGTGACGTCCTGGCATGGAGACGCTTTCTCGGTCGTCCACGACGCCTCGGGGTGACGTCGCTCCCGTCCTCGACCGCGGTGCGGTGTGCGGCCCGGTCCACACCCTGGGGAGGCGGGCCGCCGGACGGGCACGGCGGCCCGGGCGTGGGCCGGGTCGACCCACCGGGAGGTGAGTCGCCGAGACCGTATCGAGACCTTTCCGTGACCGGGAGGGGTCCTCGTCGGGCCGTCCGCGCGGTGGGCGGTCGGGTCGCGGGTGGCGCCGCGCCCGACCGTCCGGCGCGAGCGCCCCGCAGCGGAGGCCTGGGTGGCCCCCGATGTTCGGCCCTCTGGACTAGTGATCGGCCGTCCGGGAGGTGCACGCCCGGCGCTGGCGAGGCTCGGGCGCGCGACGACACCGGGGGTTCGTCCGGGCGCGGCCGACCGGTCGTCGCGGGTGACGCTCGCCGAGCTGTCCCCGGCCGGCGGCGGACGGTCACGGCCGCCCGTTCCGAGCGAAGGGGCCCCTCGGTCGGTCTATCCGGCGAGGGGCGCCCCCCGCCGGTCGCGGAGCAGCACGCCCGTTCCGAGCGAGGGGGCCCTTCGGTCGGTCTATCCGGCGAGGGGCGCCCTTCGACGGTCGGCGGAGCGGCGACCGAGAAATTCGACAGGCTGAGTTGAACAGTCTGGCCTGTGCATCTACCGTGGTCGACATGGAGACGAGGCAGCCGACGGCCGCAGCCGTCGAGGCCGCGCGGGCGGTGCGGACCGGGATGGGCCGGCTGCGGCGGCGGCTCCGCGAGCACTACGACCGCGCCGAGCTCACCGCCTCCCAGACGGGACTGCTGGGCCGGCTGCGTCGCGAGGGCCCGGCCAGCGCGAGCGAGCTCGCCGCTGCCGAGGGGGTCCGCCCGCAGTCGGTCGCGCTGTCGATCTCGGTGCTCGAGGAACGCGGCTTCGTCACCCGCACCCCGGACCCCCGGGACGGGCGCCGACAGATCGTCGCGATCAGCCCGGCCGGGCTGGACCTGCTCGAGAGCTCCCGCGCGGCGGGGGAGGGCTGGCTCGCCGGCGTGATCAGCGAGCGGCTGACCGAGGCCGAGTGCGCCACCGTCGTCGAGGCGATGGCGCTGCTGGACCGGGTGGCGCAGCCGTGACGGCGTTGCTCGCGCGCTGGCGCCGCCCGGCCGACACGGCCGCGTTCGACCGTCGCCTCGTCGCGCCGATGATCCTCGGGTCGCTGCTCAACCCGGTGAACTCCTCGCTCATCGCGGTGGCCCTGGTGCCCATCGGCGTCGCGCTGGGCGCGCCGGCGACCGAGACGGCGTGGCTGGTGTCCGGGCTCTACCTCGCCACCGCCGTGGGCCAGCCGGTGACGGGACGGCTGGTCGACCTCTACGGGCCGCGCCCGCTCTACCTCCTCGGGACCGCGCTCGTCGGGATCGGCGGGCTGGCCGGCGCGCTGGCCCCGGACATCTGGACGCTCGTCGGCGCCCGGGTCCTGCTCGGGCTCGGGACGTGCGCCGGCTACCCGGCCGCGATGTCACTGGTCCGGCGGGAGGCGGCCCGGACCGGCCGGGACAGCCCCGAGGGCATCCTGACCCTCCTCTCCGTGGCCACCCAGACGATCGCCGTCATCGGCCCGACGCTGGGCGGGCTGCTCGTCGGGATCGGGGGCTGGCGCGCGACGTTCACCGTCAACGTCCCGCTCGCGCTCGCCTGCCTGGTGCTCGGCGCCCGCCGGCTCCCGCGGGGCACGCGCCGCGACCGCACGACGAGCCTCGCGGCGACCGTCGACCTCGCCGGCATCGCGCTGTTCACGGTCACGCTCGTCGGGGTGCTGCTCGTCCTGATGCACCCGGCGTGGTGGCCGGTGCTCGCCGTCGTCGTCGTGTCCGGGGCCGGCCTGGTGCTCCGGGAGCTGCGGGCCGGCACGCCCTTCCTGGACCTGCGGGTCCTGGGCGGCAACGTCCCGTTGCTCGTGACGTTCGTGCGGGCCCTGCTGACGGCGACCGTCTCGTACTGCCTGCTCTACGGCTTCACCCAGTGGCTCGAGGAGGGGCGCGGCCTCCCGGCGTCGGGGGCCGGCCTGATCCTGCTGCCGATCTTCGTCACCGGGATCGGGGTCGCCGCGCTCACCGGCCGCCGTCGCGGGGTGCGGGGCAAGCTGCTGGTCGGGGCCGCGGCCCAGGTCGTGCTCGCCGGTCTGGTGCTCCTGCTCGGGGACACCAGCCCGATCTGGCTGATCGTCGTCGTCGCCCTGGTCGCCGGGGTGCCGCAGGGGCTGAACTCGCTCGCCCTGCAGAACGCGGTCTACCGCCAGAGCGACCCCGGCCGCGTCGCGTCCTCGGCCGGGCTGATGCGGACCTTCTTCTACCTCGGCGCGATCGCCGCCTCCACCACCGGCGGCCTCGTCTTCGCCCACGGCGCGACGACGGCCGGGGTGCACGACCTCGCCCTGGTCATGCTCGCCGCCGCCGCCCTGTTCGGAGTCATCACCGTCGCCGACCGCTCGCTCGGCCGGCTCACCCCCACGGAGGACCCCTCGTGACGCTCTCCACGCTCGACCCGACACCCGCGCTCGTCGTCGTCGACCTGCAGCGCGGCATCGCGAGCCGCGACACGACCCCGCACGCCATCGGCGACGTCGTCGGGCGCTCCGCCGAGCTCGCGGACGCGTTCCGGGAACGCGGGCTGCCGGTCGTGCTGGTGCGGGTCGGCCTCGACGGTGCCGGGTTCAGTCCGGGGCGGACGGACCGGCCGCGCGTCGGCGGGACCCCGCCGGCCGGCTGGGACGAGATCGTCGACGAGCTCGCCGGCCACCCCGAGGACGCCCTCGTGACCAAGCGGAACGTCGGCGCCTTCGTCGGGACCGACCTGGACCTCCAGCTCCGCCGGCGCGGTGCCACGCAGGTGCTGCTGACCGGTGTGGCGACCTCGATGGGCGTCGAGGGCACCGCCCGCGCCGCGCACGACCACGGCTACCACGTCGTGCTCGTCACCGACGCCATGGCCGACACCGACGAGGCCACCCACCAGCACAGCGTCGCGGCGATCTTCCCGAAGATCGGCGAGACGACGACGACCGCCGAGGTGCTCGCCGCGCTCCCGGCCCGGTGAGCCCGGTGAGCCCGGTGAGCCCGGCGGTCTACCGTGACGCGGGTGGCCGATGACGTTGTCCCCACCGTCACGATCGAGATCGTGGAGCGGCTCGACGAGGCCGTCCGCGCCGCCGTCGAACGGCTCCTCCCGCAACTCTCGCGCAGTGCGACCTTCGACGAGCAGACGCTCGCCTGGGTGATCGCGCACGAGGCCACGACGCTCTTCGTCGCGCGTCTCGGCGACGACGTCGTCGGGGCCCTGACGCTCGTGACCTACCCGCTGCCGACCGGGCTGCGCGCGCACGTCGACGACGTCGTGGTCGACGACGCCGTGCGGGGGCGCGGAGTCGGGGAGGCGCTGGTGCGGGCCGCGCTGGACCGCGCGGTGCAGGTGGGCGCGCGCACCGTCGACCTCACCTCGCGTCCGTCGCGCGAGTCGGCGATCCGGCTCTACGAGCGCGTCGGGTTCGTGCGGCGTGACTCGACGCTCTTCCGCTGGGAACCGTCGCGCGACCCCGCCTGACGCGCGGCTAGCGTCGGGGCATGACCGAGCACCCGGCAGCGGACGCGAAGAACTGGGGCGGACGGCTCCCGCGCAACGAGACCCTCGACCTCGACGAGGACCAGCGCGCGGTGGCCGAGGAGATCCGCGGCCGCAGTGTGCGCTGGGCCGAGCGCTCCGGCTTCGCCGCGACCGACGACCAGGGCGGGCTCCTCGGCCCGTTCAACGCCTTCGTGCTGCGACCCGGGCAGGCGCAGGGCTTCAACCAGTGGGTCCAGCACGACCAGAAGCACTCGTCGCTGGACCGGGCGATCCGCGAGGTCGTGATCCTGACCGTCGGCACCGCCTGGGACGCCGACTACGAGATCTACGCCCACGTCGCGGTGGGGCGGGCGGTCGGGCTCTCCGACGCCGCCGTCGACGGCATCCGCAGCGGGTCGGGGGAGGGCCTGGCGGGCGACGAGGCCACCGCGCACCGCTTCACCGACCAGCTGGTGCGCCGCCACCGCGTCGACGCCGAGACCTACGCGGCGGCCGAGCGGGCCTTCGGCCGCGACGGCGTGCTCGACATGGTGCACCTCATCGGCATGTACCTCGCGACGTCGGCGCTGCTCAACGCCTTCGAGGTGCCGGCACCCTAGGTGCGCTCCGCGCCCGTGAGCACTTTCCCGTGTCATAGGGCGGAATAGTGCTCACGAGCGCGAAGCGCACCCAGGAGGAACAGCACCGTCCCGACGGCGAGGGCGACCGGCACGGCGGCCCAGTCCAGGGGGAGGTCACCGGTCACGGTGCCGAGGACGAGCACGACCGCGGCCGGGGCGGCCGTCAGGGCCGTGGCGTAGAGGCAGACCTGGACCTTGACCGAGAACGCCGGGGTCGGGCCGCCGGTCGCGTCGAGGGGGAGCGGGATCCGGACGGAGGCGTAGATCAGCACGCCCGCCCCGCCGAGGAGCAGCGCGGGGGTGAGGGCCGCGACCCACGGCCAGGCCCACGACTGCCCCGACGCCGCGGTGCCGGCGACCCCGGCGACGACGGCCACCGGCGCGGACACGACGAGCCACGCCAGCTGGCGGCCGCGCACGTCCGGCCCGGCGCTGTGCGGCGTGAGCAGCGTCGGCCAGGTCATCGTCCCGTCCTGGCCGTGCAGGTTGCTCGCGCAGGCCGCCGTGATCACGGTCCAGAGCAGCCCGCCGAAGGGCAACAGCACCGCGACCCCCGACGTGGTCGCGGGCAGCAGGGCGGTGCCGGCGCTGACCAGGAGCGCGATCAGCAGGCAGGTCAGCCGCAACGGGTCGCGCACCCAGAGCCGCAGCTCCTTGGCGACGACGGCGCCCGTCGGCGAGGTGAGCAGCGGCGCGGCCACCCGGGTCCGGCCGTGGCCCGAGCCCCGTGGCGGGACCGCCGCCCCGGCGATGCGCCGGGCGAGCGCCGCGGGCAGGACGGCGAGGGCGGCGACGGTGGCCGCGGCGAGCCCGCCGAGGGCGAGCGCGGCGGTGGTGGCGTCGCCGCGGGCGGCCGCGTCGACGGCGACCGGCGCCCAGCCCGACGGCAGGGCCCGCACCACCGCGGTCAGGACGGGCGAACCGCGGTGGCCGAGCACGCCGGCGAGCAGCGGGAGCAGCGTCCCGGCGAGGGCCACCGCGGCGAGCACGAGCGCGACGACCCCGGTGGCCAGGTCCCGGCCGCGCCGCGCGGTCGGTGCGACGGACGCGCCCGCGAGCGTGGCCGCCGCGACGGTGAGGGCCAGCGTGAGCGCCCACCCGACGATGCCCACGACGACCGCGGGGGCGCCTCCGCCCGCCGCGTGGCCGATCACGGCACCGAGCGCGAGCGCGGTGATCGCGGTCCCGGGCGAGCGCAGCGTCACGAGGGTCAGCGCCGCCGCGAGGGTGCGCGGCGGGATCGGCAGCAGGGCCAGCAGTTCCGGGGGCAGCACGGGGTCGCCGCCCGAGAGCGCGGCCTGCCCGACCTGGCCCGCCACCCACAGCGCGAGCACGAAGGCGACGGTGTCGGTGGCCGCGCCCGGCACCGCGCCGCCCTGCGCGCCCAGCCACAGCGTGCTCGCCGCGGCGAGCAGGCCGAGGACCCCGGCGGCGAGCAGCCAGCCCCGCCGGCGCGGCGGGGTGTGCGCCGCCATGTCGGCGCGCAGGCGGATCAGGAGCCCAACCACGACAGCCTCCGCCGCGCGGGCACCCCGACCAACGACGCGAAGGTCTCCTCGAGCGGGTGCCCGTCGCGCACCACCTCGGTCGGGCCGACGGCCACGACGCGCCCGGCCACGAGGACCGCGACGTGGTCGCACACCTGCTCGACGAGCGCCATGACGTGGCTCGAGCACACCACGGTGCCGCCGGCGGCGACCACGTCCTGCAGCAGTGCGCGGATGGCCATCGCCGACACCGGGTCGACGGCCTCGAGGGGTTCGTCGAGGACAAGCAGCCGCGGGTCGTGCAGCAGCGCGGCGGCGAGCCCGATCTTCTTGGTCATGCCCGCGGAGTAGTCGGCGATCAGCGTGTGACCGGCGCGGTCGAGGTCCAGGACGGCGAGCAGTTCGTCGGTGCGGCGCGTGACGACCGCGGCCGGCAGCCCCCGCAGGAGCCCGAGGTAGGTCAGCAGCTCGCGGCCGGTGAGCCGGCCGGGCAGCCCGAGCCCGTCGGGCAGCACACCGACCACCGCCTTGACCGACTCCGGGTCCTCCCGCACGTCGTGCCCGCAGACCCGCACCGACCCGGCGTCGGGACGCAGCAACCCGACGGCGATCGACACCAGCGTCGTCTTGCCCGCCCCGTTGGGGCCGACGAGCCCCAGGAACGACCCCGGCTCCACGCGCAGGTCGACGCCGTCGAGGGCCTGCGTCGCGCCGAAGCGCCGCGAGACGCCGGTGAGCTCCAGCGCGGCCGTCATCGAGGGTCCCGGACGGGGGCGGTGGCCCGGTCGAACACGTCGGCCAGCTCGCGAGCCCGGTGGCGGACCTCATCGGGGTCGGCGAGCGGGACCGCGACGAGCGCATCGACCGCGCCCGTGACCGCGAGGGCCATGACCGCGGGGTCGAACGCCCCGAACGCGCCGTCGCGCTGCCCGTCGCGCAGTCCCTCCTCGAGGGTCGACACGCGCGACACCAGGCCGGCCGGGTCACCCTCGACGCCGGGCGCCGACCCGGACGCGGACGCGGCCAGGACCTCCCGTAGGGCGCGCACGTGGGACGGCGCGACCGCCAGCAGCTCGACGTTCGACTCGATCCGCGCCCGCAGCCGCCCCCGGTGCCCCGACGCGGCCTCGATGCGGGGTCCCATGTGCCCGCCGGCGACGCGGGCCGTCGTCGTGAGCACCTCGGCGAGGAGGTCCTGCTTGTCGGCGAAGTGGTAGCTGATCACGCCGGTACTCGACAGCCCGGCGTGGCGGGCGATGCGTGTGAACGTCGTCGCGGCGTGCCCGTTCCGGGCGAGGACCTCGATGGCCGCCGAGACGATCTGCTCCCGCCGGGCCCGCTCGGTCAGCGACATTGCTTGCATGAGCAGAAACTAGCTCAGGCGAGCAGAACATCGCCAGACCCTTCGTGGTGGGCGGCAGCGGACGGACCATTCCGATTGCGTGCGATCGGTGGACGCCGGGGGTGGGCGCTCCCGGATAACGTTCCGTGTCATGACCGTCACGGCCGAGCCGGCTGCTGCCCCCGCCCCCACGTCGGCCGCGGAGGCGACGGCGGCCGACGCCGCCGCCGGGACCGGCCCGGGCAAACTCGTCCTGCGGTCGCTGGAACGCCTCGCCGCGGCGCTCGTCGACCGCGCTGCCGAGGCCGCGGTCGACAAGGTCGACGACGTCGCCGAGAAGCTCGAGGGGATCGCCGCGAACGGCGGGGTCGGACTGGGCGCCGCGTTTGGGGCCGGCACCGCGTACATGGCGGGGAAGAACCCGGTGGTCGGCGCGCTGAAGGGCGCGTGGGGCGCACTGAGCACCGGCAAGAAGGTCGCGATCGTCCTCGGACTGGTGCTGCTCGGCCTCCTCAGCCCCGTCGCCCTGGTGCTCGCCCTCGTCGGGCTGTTGGTCTACGGGATCGTCAAGGCCGCGAAGACCTGAGTCATGTGAACGCTCGTGGTCTTCCGGGCGACCAGAAGCGTTCACATGCGTCAGCGCGGGAGCAGCCGGGCGTGGCGGCCGTCGAGGTCGTCGACGCGCTCGACGCCGAGCAGCTGCATCGTGCGCAGCGCCTCGGCGGCGAGGATCTCCAGCGCGCGGGCCACACCCGCCTGTCCGCCGGCCATGAGCCCGTAGAGGTAGGCCCGGCCCACGAGGGTCGCGCGGGCGCCGAGCGCGCGGGCGGCGACCACGTCGGCACCCGTCGTGACCCCGGTGTCGACGAAGACCTCGGCGCGGTCGCCGACGGCGGCGACGACGTCGGGCAGCAGGTCGAGCGGCGTCGGGGCGCGGTCGAGCTGGCGGCCGCCGTGGTTGGACACGACGACGCCGTCGGCACCCCGGTCGACCACCTCGCGGGCGTCGTCGACGTGCTGGACGCCCTTGACGACGAGGTGGCCGGGCCACTGCTCACGCAGCCAGGTGAGGTCGTCGGCGACGGCGGTCGGGTCGAACATCTGCGCGACGAGCTCCGCGGTCGTGCCGTTCCAGGAGCTCATGGAGGCGAACTCGAGCGGGTCGGTGGTGAGCAGGTTGCCCCACCAGGCCGGGTGGCGGGCCATGTCGGCCAGGGTCCGCGCGGTCAGCGTGGGCGGGATGGTCAGGCCGTTGTGGGAGTCGCGCAGCCGGGCACCGGAGACAGGCGTGTCGACGGTGAGCACGAGGGTGTCGTAGCCGGCCTTGCGGGCGCGCTCGACGAGGTCGTTGGAGGCGTCCCGGTCGCGCCACAGGTAGAGCTGGAACCAGTGCCGGCCCAGCGGCGCGGCGGTGGCTAGGTCCTCGACGGACGTCGTGCCCATCGTCGAGAGCGCGTAGGGCACCGAGGCGGCCTCGGCGGCGCGACCGACGGCGCGCTCGCCCTCGTGGTGCATCATCCGCGTGAACCCCGTCGGCGCGAGGACCATCGGCAGCGACGCGGGGACGCCCAGGATCGTCGTCGAGGTGTCCACCGCGCCGACGTCGCGCAGGATGCGTGGGACGAACTCGACGCGGGCGTAGGCGTCGCGGGCGCGCTGCAGGCTGATCTCCTGCTCGGCGGCGCCGTCGACGTAGTCGAACACGGCCCGCGGCGTGCGCCGTCGGGCGATCGAGCGCAGGTCGGCGATCGTGAACGCGGACTCGAGGCGGCGCCGCACGGGGTCCAGGCGCGGCGGGCGCACCCCCAGCAACGGCTTCAGTTCGGAGTAGCGGGGGAGCCGGCGTGACGGCATCGGCGAGTCCCTCCTCGACGTCGGGATCCGACGGGCCGGGCCCGCCCGTGCGACGACGGTAACCCGGCGAGCGCGTCGCCGCGCCCGGCACGGAGGGCGCTACTTCCCGGCGGTCCCGCCGTCATCGGGCACCCCGGGCAGCGCGTCCCCGGCGGGCGGCTCGCCCGACCCGGCCGCGGTCGGGCCGCCGAGCGCGGGTACGGCCTGCCCGGCGCGGTAGTAGACCCAGGTGTCGCCGGGGTGGTGCGCGGTGCAGTCGACGTCGGGGACCCGCACGGAGTGCGGCGCGGAGCAGACCTCGGCGGTCGTCGAGTCGGCGGCGAGCGAGGCGCCGATCGCGAACACGGCGACGATCGCGGCGAGCCCGACCCAGAACGAGGCGAGCACGGGGTCCACGCGCCACCGCTCACGCATCCGCCGCCCCTTCCGTTCGGGCCCAGTCTGGCCCACGGGCCCGACCCGCCGACGGCCCGTCGGCGAAGCCACCCGCGGGCGTCGCGATCACACCTCGCAGCGGCGCACACTCTCCGTCGTGAGCACGACGATCTCCTGCGCCCGGAT
>NZ_JBVPVA010000790.1:0-3858 GCF_055612215.1 Actinomycetospora sp.
ACACGGCGACGATCGCGGCCAGCCCGACCCAGACCGAGGCGAGCACGGGGTCCACGCGCCACCGCTCACGCATCCGCCGCCCCTTCCGTCCGGACCCAGTCTGACCCACGCGCCCGACCCGCCGACGGCCCGTCGGCGAAGCCACCCTCGGGCGTCGCGATCACGCCTCGCAGCGGCGCACACTCTCCGTCGTGAGCACGACGATCTCCTGCGCCCGGATCTTCGACGGCGAGCGGCCGCTGGGGGAGGGCACGGTCGTCGTCGACGGTGACGTGATCACGGCCGTCGAACCCGGGGCCCGCGAGCCCGCCGAGGGCGACGTGGACGGGCGGGGCGCGACCCTCCTCCCCGGGCTCGTCGACGGCCACGTCCACCTGCGCGGGGCCGGCAACCTCGGGCAGGACCTGCGCCACGGCGTGACGACCGTGCTCGACATGTTCTCCGCCCCGCCGCAGTTCACCGCGATGCTGCGCGGACGTGCCGCGCGCCGCGACGACGAGGCGGACCTGCGCAGCTCCGGGCTGATGGCCGGGGCGGTCGACGGCTGGCCCGCCGTCATGCTCCCGCCCGACCCGAGCGGCTGGCGGATGCCGGGCCTGTCCGGGCCGCAGGACGCCGAGCAGTTCGTCGCGGACCGGGTGCGCGAGGGCTCGGACTACCTCAAGGTCTTCGTCGAGAACGCCGCCGACGTCACCCGCCCCACCCTCGCCCCGGAGACCGTCGCCGCGGTGTGCGCGGCGGCCCGCGCCCGGGGGCTCACCACGGTCGCGCACGCCCCGACCCGGTGGGCCTTCACGACGGCGCGCGAGGCCGGCGTCGACGTCCTGACCCACCTCCCGCTGGACGGCCCGCTCGACGACGACGGGCTCGGCGGGCTCACGGTGGTCCCGACGCTGACGATGATGGCCGCGCTGACCGACCTCGGCTCGCAGAACGCGCTGTTCGCCGACCCGCGCCTGACCACGCGGCTGCCGCCCGACGTCGTCGACGCCCTGCGGACCGGCGACCGCGGCGGCCTGCCGACGAGCTCCGCGCCCGGCGCGGCGTACGAGCACGCGGTCGAGAACCTGCGGCGGCTCGTGGCGGCGGGAGCGAGGATCGTCGCGGGCACCGACGCCAACGACGTCCCCGGCCGGCCCGCGGCGGTGCTGCACGGCGCGTCGCTGCACCTCGAGCTCGAGCTGCTCGCGCAGGCCGGGATGGCGCCGACCGACGTGCTCGCGGCCGCGACCTCCCGGGCCGCCGACGTGTTCGGGCTCCGCGACCGGGGACGCGTCGCGGTCGGGCAGCGGGCGGACCTGCTGCTCGTCGACGGCGACCCGACCGCCGACGTCACCCACACCCGCGCGCTGCGCACGGTGTGGCGGGCCGGGGTGCCCCACGACCTGGCCCACCCGGTGCCGCTCGTGGGGCCGTGACGGACGGCGCCCGGAACGACGACGGGGCCGGGCGGACACCTGGTCCGCCCGGCCCCGGGTCTCGAGCAGTCGGTCTACCGCGGGGCGGTCGGGAGGACCTGGCGCCCGTAGGTGGAGTTCGTGACGATCGCGAACGAGCCGTACCAGGCCGCGATCGCCGTCAGGATCCCGAGGATCCCGCCGACCGTCGCGAGCGCGGACACCCCGGCCAGCGTCCCCAGCACGAGGAACAGGAACGTCAGGAACAGCAGCCCGAAGACCGCGATCAGGGCGCCCGAGGTCTTCAGCGAGGCGATGAACATGTACAGCGTGAAGATCGCCCAGCCGAGCAGGAAGAGCCCGGTCGCGGTCTTGGTGCTGGCCTCCGGCAGGGCCGGCTCGACGAACTGCACGAACGCCGCGAACGCCAGCCAGAACGCGCCGTACGAGACGAACGCGGTCGCGCCGAAGGTGTTG
The DNA here is from genome assembly GCF_055612215.1 of Actinomycetospora sp. Lineage (NCBI taxonomy): Bacteria > Bacillati > Actinomycetota > Actinomycetes > Pseudonocardiales > Pseudonocardiaceae > Actinomycetospora > Actinomycetospora sp. The sequence goes on from NZ_JBVPVA010000790.1 coordinate 1,875, forward strand.
GCCTTGCGGAACTCGAAGAGCCCGGCGATGAGCTGCGCGAGCCCGCCGTAGAAGAGCGCCAGCGGCAGGACCGTCTTCTCGAGGTTCTCCGGGGCGATGCCCGCGTTGAACAGGCTCAGCAGGAAGGTCGTCGTCGCGAACGCGGCGAGGCCCAGCGGGCCGGGGTCGGCGAAGCCCCTGGTGGGATCGGCCGCGGCGGCCGAGCCCGACGTGCTCTCGACGTTGTGGGGGTCGTTGACGGTCGTCATCGACGTCCTCTCCCTTGGGTGCAGGTGTGTCTGGCGCGACTTTTCCCGATCATGTCCCGTGTCACACCGACCTCATCCCGCTGATCGTCCGCGGGGCGGACGACGGGGTCGCGCGGGGTGGGTGATCGGGAGGAACCGGACAGGGCGGGCTCGGATCGGGACCCCGCCCCGCGGTGTCCGGTTCGGTCGTCCCTGTCCGAGGGGGCAGGGTGGCACTGGTCTGGTCGGCCTACCAGGAGATGTGACCGCGGTCACGTCGGAGTCCGAACGAGGACTCCGGGTCAGGTCGCGCGGCGCGCGATCCCGGCGACGAAGGCCGCCTGTCCAGCGTGCTGGATGTCGTCGTCGACGACGCTGACGATGCGGACCCCGCGGGTCACCGGCGGGTCCCAGCGGTCGTCGATGACCTCGTCGAGGTCGGCGTCGGCGAGCGTGCGCAGGTAGGCCTCCGTCCGCTCGTGCACGGCGTCGTAGTACCCCGTGAGCAGCGCGGGGTCGGTCACGTGCACGGCGGCCACCTGCTCCGCGGTGTGCCCGTAGCCCATCGAGGACGGGTCGAGGTCGAAGCCGAAGCGGTCGGCCCAGCCGTCGGCCGTGTAGACCTGCTCCGTGCCCGCCAGTTCGGCGAGGTGGTCGTCCTGGACGCGCGTCAGGTGCCAGACGAGCCAGCCGACCGGGTTGGCCTCGGCGTCGAGACGCAGGTTGAGCGCCTTCTCGTCGAGCCGCTCCACCGCCCGGTGGACGTCGCTGCGGATCCGGCCGAAGGCGTCGACCAGGACGTCGATGCTGTTCACAGATCCTCCTCGCGAGGGGACGTGGCTCGGTGGCGCCGGGCGAACCCGATCCCCCCGACCACGGCCAGCCCGAGCTCCGCCACGACGAGCAGCACCAGGCCCGCGTCCGGGCCGGTGACGCCCGCGGAGAGTACGGGGTGCAACGCCCCGGCGCCCCGCGCCGCCGCCACGATCGCCAGCGCCGTCGTCACCTGCGCGCCCAGCGCGGCGGGGAAGGCGAGCCAGGGGGTGAGGCGCTCGGCGCCGAGGACGAGGTCGACCACCGGGACGAGCGTCAGCACCACGAACACCACGAGCGCGACCAGCGTCGGTCCCTCGGCCAGCTCGATCGCCGTCCAGTCGTGTCCGGTGGCGGTGTGCAGCAGCGGGAGGAAGAGGCCGACGAGGCCGGCGAGACAGAGCGCGACCGCCGCCCACGGCCGCGTCGTCGGGCTGCACGTCGCGATCAGGAAGCGGGCCCGCCACCGCAGCCCGCGGGTACCGGGGACGACGAAGCGCTCGCGCGGGACGTGTTCGAGGGGCACCGGCGGCGGGAGTGGGCGGTGCTGCTCCGGTGGACCGTCCGGGGCGGACTCGTCGCGGGCGAACTCTCCGGCCGGCATGGGCCACCCCTTCCGCCACGGTCCACGCGACGCACTGCGCAGGCCGATCCCACGTGAACGTCCAGCGGCTACCCCGGGTCGGAGGAGATCACGCCGGCCACACGCGAGGTCACACAGCGCTCTGACGGGCGCTCACCCGGCGCGTCAGGACGGCGAGCAATCGTGACGGGCAGCGGCTGTGACCATCACCGGACGGCGCAACCATCGGAGATGCGGCCACGCTCCGCTACCGTTCGCGTCATGGGCGAGCTGGATCGGTCCGGGCGGGTCCTCGTCGCGGGCTCGGGGGGGCTGACCAGCCGCTCCGGCAAGGAGACGACGGTGCAGGCCTCGGACGCGG
>NZ_JBVPVA010000816.1:0-7376 GCF_055612215.1 Actinomycetospora sp.
GCGTCCCGGCCGGCGCGTGTCGGCCTCTTCGGCGCAGCCGTCGGCCTCGTCCTCCTCGCGGTGACGGAGCTGTTCGCCATCACAGCGGCCGACGCGATGGTCGGGGACCCTCGAGCTGACCTCGTCAGTTCTCTCTACGGCGTCCCGACGGTGCTCATCGGCCTCGCGATGACGGTGGCCGGGGCGAGCCTGGCCCGGTCGCGGTCGCTGTCCGGTTGGCGGCGCTGGATCGTGCTGGTCACCGGCCTCTACGTCTTCGTCGCCCTGCTACCGGCCATCTTCGGGCCCGACGTCGCCGGCCGGATCGCGATCGTCGTCTGGATGTTGCTCTTTGCCGCCCTCGGGCAGATGGCGACATCCGCGAGCGCTCCCCGCGAGGGCGTTGTGGCCGTCTCTCCCGGAGCGGCGCAGAGGCGCTGACCCAGCAGTGCTTCTGGGCTACGCGAACCTCAGGAACACAGACGTACCGCTCTCCTCGCCGTCCACCAGACCCAGCGAGCGATAGAAGGCGTGCACGCCGGGGTCGTCGTGATCGGTGATGAGGACGAACTGACGGCAGTGGTGGGAACGGGCGAGCAGGTCGGTCATCAATGCTCGACCCACACCACGGCGCTGGTAGTCGGGCCGCACGAGGAGGTCCTGGACGTAACAGATCGAGGCCCCGTCCGACACGGTGCGTGCCAGGCCGACGAGGCTCTGACCCACTCGTCCGGTCAACACGAGGTCGGAGCCGGACAGGGCCGCGGCCAGGACGTCCGGATGATCGGTATACGCGCTCCACCCCACCGAGCCGTAGAGCGTCAGCGCCTCCCTGAGCTCGATCTGGGGATCCGGGCGAACGTCCACGTGTCCGAGAGTCACGAGAGGCCGGTCTACAGCATCGGAGAGCACGACCTCGATGACGGCGGCCCGAGCGGGCGCCGCATGCGCGTCACCGGAGGTGCGCGCGCAGGAACTCGCCCGCCTCGGTCAGGGCCGTGTCACCCTCGCTGAGCACTGCGGCGAATCCCTGGAACACGTGTGGCGCGCGCGGGGTGATCCGCAGGTCCACGGCGACGTCGGCGGTCGCCGCGCGGGCGGCGACCCGGAGGGCGTCGTCGAGCAGGATCTCGTGGGATCCGGCCTGGATCAACAGAGGCGGCAGAGCGGTGAGGTCGGCGAAGACCGGGCTGATCGTCGGTGTCGCGGGGTCGCGCGTGCCGACGTACTCGGCCCCTCGCACCCGGAGGCCGCGGGCGGTGACGGCGACGTCCACGTCGGACTTCGTCGTCATCGTCGCGCCGCTCAACGTCAGGTCCGCCCACGGCGAGAACACCGCGACCGCACAGGGCAGCGGGACGCCGCGGTCGCGCAGGACGACGAGTGCGGCCAGGACCAGGCCGCCGCCGGCGGACTCACCGACGAGCGCCACCTTGTCGGGTGCCACCGTCTCCAGCAGCGCCTCGTAGGCCGCGACGGCGTCGTCGAGCGCCGCCGGATACGGGTTCTCCGGTGCCAGTCGGTAGTCGACGGTGATCGCGCGTGCCCGCGCCCGGCGTGCGACGTCCGAGGCCAGCCCCAGCGACGCCTCCGCCGATCCGAGCGCGTAGGCCCCGCCGTGCAGGTAGAGCACGACCCCGCCGCCACCCGGGTCGTCGAGGCCGCCCTCGCCGGTGTCGACCGTGATGACGGGTACTCCGGCGAGATCGCCCGGGGTGGCGCGGACGTCGTCCGGAAGCGGGATCGCGGTGAGCATCTCGACCAGCAGTCGACGCTGTTCGTGCAGTTCGCCACCCAGATCAAGTGGTCCGTCACGCAGCATCTCGTCGAGGGTGCGGAGCTGATCGTCCGTCACGTGCGTCCTTCGACGCCGGGCGGCGGGAGCAGTTCGGTGGCGAACTGCGGTGCCAACGCCTGGGCCTTCTCCCTGAAGGCCGTCTCTTCGGCCGGGCTCAGCGGAGCGGGTGGTTCGGTCCGCGTCGTGACCGGTTGCCCGACGAGGGTGAAGAACTCCTCCTGGCCGGACGGCGCGCACAGGCAGAGCAGCCGCGCCGGTGCGGAGCCGGCGTTGGTGAACGAGTGCGGCGCGTTCGCGGGCACGTTGATCGTCTCACCGGCACGCAGGACCACGGGTTCGCCGCGGAAGGTCGCCTCCACCTCGCCCTCGAGGACGGTGAACATCTCCTCGAAGTCGTGGCGGTGCGGCGGCGGCCCGCCGTTCGGTGGCACGTGCATGTCGATGAGCGTGTACCTGCCGGCGGTGTCCTCGCCCCGGACCAGGATCGTGTACGTGTCGCCGACCAGACCGACGTGGGTCAGGCTCTGGTCGGTGTCGGGCCGCGCGATGGTCAGCTCGCGCGACGGATCGTCATCCGGGATGGGCGCAGCTCCGTCGGACATGACGACTCCCTCGGGTGGGTCAGGGTGGCCTGGCGGCCCTCACCCTATACGGAGGATTTGATCCGGTTCGGTCACGACGAGGCGGAGTCCGACCCGTCCGACGCCCGCGGGCCCGTCGCGACCGCCGGATAGCATCAGCCCGTGAACCGCGACCGTGGGGTGTCGTCCGGCGCGGACACGCCGCGTCGCCGGCTGCGCAGCGACGCCGTCGCCAATCGCGAACGCCTTCTCGCCGCGGCGGTGACCACCCTGATGCGCCACGGCACCGGGGCCACCCTCTCCCAGATCGCGGAAGAGGCGGGCGTCGGTATCGGCACGCTGTATCGGCGGTACCCCACGCGCGAGGACCTGCTGGAGGCGCTCCAGCTCCGGGCGTTCGGACTCGTGATCGACCTGGTGAGGGAGATCGAGGCTCGGGACCTGCGGGGGATCGACGCGTTGCGGACGTTTCTCGAGCGAACCGTCGATCACGGATCGCAGCTGGTCATGCCCGCGCACGGGGCTCCGGTCTCCTCGTCGGCGGAGATCCACCAGCGCCGGGGCGAGCTCCACGGCCGGATCGCCGCGATGGTGGAACGGGGCGTGCGCGACGGGTCCCTCCGCCCCGACCTGACGATGCGGGACGTGGTCGTCTTCGGCTCGCTGATCGCGGTGCCGCAGCCGGACGCCGGGGACTGGTCGGCGCTCATGGCTCGCCAGATCGATCTGTTCATCGACGCCGCCGGCTGTCGGCAGTCTCCGGACGAGTCGAGGGTCTAGTCCTTCGCGGGCGTGCGACCGGCAGCGCCACCACCGCCTCTATCCGGAGGATCGACTTCTACTTCTCCGGGGTAGGACGGACGAGCTCGTCGATCCACCCCGGGTTCGCGGTCCGTGGTGGCGTCCCGCGGGTGGCGAGTTCCGGCACGATGGGGCGGTGAGCACCGCGCCCAACGCCGAGCAGCGCGCCCGGTGGAACGGTTCCTCGGGCAGCGCCTGGAGCGAGCACGCCGAACACTTCGAGCGCGGGTACGCGGGCTTCGACGCGGCCTATCTGTCGGCCGTCGCCCCGCGGGCCGACGACCTGGTGCTCGACGTGGGCAGCGGACCCGGTGCCCTGGCCCTCCGGATCGCGGAGACGGCCCACCGCGTGGTCGGCGTCGACGTGTCGGCGCCGCTCGTCGGCCTCGCCCGTCGTCGCGCGCAGGCGGCGGGTCGGGACGACGCGGTCTTCGTGGTGGCCGACGCGCAGGTCGACCCGCTCCCGGACGAGGAGCCGTTCGACGCCGTCGTGAGCCACTTCGGATCGATGTTCTTCGACGATCCCGTTGCCGCGTTCACCGCTCTGTTCCGGGCGCTCCGGCCTGGAGGGCGCCTCGTGCTGCTCACCTGGCAGGGCCCGGAGCGCAATCCCTGGCAGGTCGAGGTGCTGCGCGCCCTGCACCCCGACGGGGAGGCGCCGATCCCCCCGACCGACGGGCCGAGCCCCTTCGGGCTCAGTGACCCGGCCCGCGTCCGGAGCGTGCTCAGCGCCGCGGGCTTCGTCGACGTCGCCCTCGAGGGCCTTCGCGCACCACACTGGTCGGGGGCGGACCCGGACGACGCCGTGCGGTTCACGGCCACCCACCACGAGGCCCTGCTCGAGGGCTACGACGAGGCCACACAGGGTCGTGCTCTCGAGCGGCTCCGTGCGTTGTTCGCGGCCCACCAGACTCCCGACGGGGTCCTGTTCGACTCCGCGACGTGGCTCGTCCGGGCCTCCCGGCCGTGATCCGTCCGGCCCGCTCCGTGCTCCTCGGCGCCGCCCTCGCCGCTCTGCTCGCGTCGGTCGGGCTCGGGGTGCACGTCCGCCGCGCCATGGGGGCACGGCCCTCCGAGCTCCGCCGGATCGCGCTCCGCTCGCCCCACGCCCCGACGGGCACGTTCGCGAACCGGGAACCGGGACTGCCGCGACCCGACCTCACGCTGCGCCAGGTCGCGACGATGGTGCTCACACGCCGGGAGCGCGGGGCCCCTCCGGGGCCCGTCCCGATCACGGCGCACCCCCCGGCCGTCGAGCGCGCCGGGCTCGCCCTGACGTGGTTCGCCCATGCCTGCGTCCTGCTGGAGGTGGACGGTCGGCGGGTGCTCGTCGACCCCGTCTGGTCGGAGCGCACCTCACCCGTGCCCGGCTTCGGCCCGCGCCGGCTGCACGCGATCACCGCCACGCCGGCGGACCTGGGCGAGGTCGACGTCGTGCTCCTCACCCACGACCACTACGACCACCTCGACCGGCCGACCGTCACCGAGCTGGCGCGGATCACCGGCGCGGTGTTCGTCGCGCCGCTGGGGGTCGGTGCCCACCTGCGGACCTGGGGTGTTCCCGCCTCGCGCATCGTCGAGGCCGACTGGGACGACGTCGTCGTGACCGCCGGTCTGACCTTCACCTGCCTCGAGTGTCGGCACTTCTCCGGTCGTTCCTTCCGCCGCAACACCACGCAGTGGGCCGCCTGGAAGGTGGCCGGCCCGGACCACGCGGTGTACGCGGCGGGGGACACCGGAGCCACCGAGGCACACGCCCGGACGGGCGCCGAGCACGGGCCGTTCGACCTGACCCTCATGCCCGTCGGCGCCTACTCCGAGCTGTGGCCGGACATCCACACGACCCCCGAGCAGGCCGTCGAGGGGCACCTCGCCCTCGGGGGACGGGTGATGCTGCCGGTGCACTGGGCGACGTACGCGCTGGGCTTCCACCCCTGGGCCGAACCCGCCGAGCGTGCGGTGAGGGCGGCCGAGGCCCACGGCGTCGTGCTCGCACTGCCACGACCGGGAGAGCGCGTCGACCTCACCCGCCGGACCGACGCCGTGTCCGACCTCTGGTGGCGCCCACGAGATCCCGATGCGGTCCTGGGCGAGGTCGGGTCAGCCACGGGTTCGTGACGTCGAGCGCCCCGTGCCGCCCGCGACCGACCGCCTCAGAGGCTCGTCCCGGCGTCGACGGTCGACTTCCGCTTGTCCCTCGCCTGTTCGATCGCTCCCCAGGTGAGGACGGCGACGACCGGGGCCAACGCCATCGCGACGAACCGGGAGGCCGAGCCGACGCCCTTGAGGGCGAATCCGAGGATGACCATGGACGCTCCTGAGGTCGAGGGGGAGGGGAAGGTATCGCCCCCGGCCGGTGGGCGCCAGACGCGACATCGGCGACTGGTTTCGTTACGAGTATTGACTGTAACGTATCCAGCTCCTAGCGTTCCTCCCCGAGCAGGCGAGGACGTCTGCCGGAGCTGATCGAGCAGCAAGGAGCCATCGTGGCCGCGACCGCCGACGACCTGATCGAACGCAGCGTCCCCTTCCTCGAGTCGATCAAGAACAAGACCGCCGGGGCGGAGCTCGAGTCCTGGCTCAACGCCACCCACGGGCCGGGGGACGCCGTGTGGGACGACCTCGCGGCGATCATCACCGAGGGCGTGGAGCAGGGGTGGGCGGCGAACGTCGAGGTCGACGGACCCGGGTACCGACGCAGCCGGATCGCCGAGCCCAGTGCACAGCTGAGCTGGTTCAGCGTCACCGCGGTCTACATGAACAGCGTCCCGGTCTACCGGGGTCAGTACCACCAGCACCCCTACGGCGAGCTCAACATGGTGGTGCCCCTCGACGAGGGCGCGCAGCTCGGTGGGCCCCGCGGCTGGCAGGGCGCGGGGTGGACCGCGCCGGACCCGGCCAGCCACCACTATCCCGAGGTCCGCGGCGGCGCGGTCATCGCGTTGTTCTTCCTGCCCGCCGGACGGATCTCCTACGACGTCGTCGCCCCCGACGCCGCGTGACCGTGGCCGTTCCCGCCGATGACCGCTCGGACGAGTCGCCGGTGCCGCCGGCCGGCCGCGCCGCCAGCTCGGTCACCGAGGCGCTGTGCACGCGGCGCAGTGTCCGGGCCTTCCTCCCGACGCCCCTGGCGCGGGAGCTGGTCGAGGACCTGCTCGCCACGGCGTCGCGCTCGCCCAGCAACTCCAACACCCAGCCGTGGCGGGTGCACGTCGTCGCGGGCGAGCCGAAGCGTCGGCTGGCCGAGGATCTGTGGGAGAGCCTCGACGCCGGGCAGCGGGCGGCGCAGCCCGGGTATCCCTACCAGCCGGGCCCGGACGAGTGGGCCGAGCCCTACCGCACCCGCCGCGCGGCGTTCGGCGACCAGCTCTACCGACGGACCCTCGGCGTGCAGCCCGGGGACGGCGAGGGCCGCGATCGCCACCACCGGCGCAACTACGAGTTCTTCGGCGCGCCCGTCGGGATGATCCTCACGACGAGCGCCCACCCGCTGGCCGGCGCGCTCGTCGACGCCGGTCTCTTCCTCCAGGCGCTCATGCTCACGGCCCGCGAGTACGGGCTCGACACCTGCCCCCAGGCCTCCTTCATCGACTTCCATCCCGTGCTGCGCCGCCACCTCGACATCTCCGACGACGAGATCGTCATCTGCGGTCTCGCGCTGGGCTACGCCGACCGGGAGCACCCGCTCGGCGACCTCGCCACCCCGCGCGAGTCCGTCGCGCGCTTCGCGACCTTCCACGGCGACCTGACGTGACCCCCGTCGTGTCCCCGCCCGCTCGTAGGGTGCGGGCCGTGGACGAGCAGGGCGACACGGCGTCGGCGGCCGGGGCCGCAGGAGGAGGGACGCCCGCACCCGTCAATCCCGGTGGCCGCCCCAGGGACCCGGCGCTGGACGAGGCGATCATCCTCGCGACGCGCCGCCGGCTCGTGCTCGACGGGTACTCGAAGATGACCCTCGGGGACATCGCCGCCGACGCCGGGGTCTCCCGACCGACGCTGTACCGGCGCTGGCCGGGCAAGTTCGAACTCGTCGTCGACGCCCTCGACTGGGGCTTCCGCGCCCAGCTCGAGAGCTACCCGACCCTGGAGCTCGCGGACCTGCCGCCGTACCAGGCCTTCCTGGAGGCGCTGCGCCGGGTGGACCCCTGCTACTTCAACCCCGACGCGATCATTCTGCAAGGCGGCTTCATGGGGGAGCAGCCCCGCGCGCCGGAACT
>NZ_JBVPVA010000838.1:0-5803 GCF_055612215.1 Actinomycetospora sp.
CGACGCTCGCGACCACGATCCGCGCGTCGATGGTGACGAGCTCGATGCCGACCACCGAGATCTTGACGAAGGCGTCGATGACCAGGCCCTTGTCGAGGATCAGGTCGAGCACCTCGGCGAGCCCACCCTGCGGGGCCTTGCGGACGGTGCCCGTCCCCTGGCCCTGGCTGATGGTCACGCGGCGCCTCCGTCAGGGCGAGGGGGAGGGGCGGACCCGGCCGTGGCCGGGCCCGCCCCTGCCGATCAGGTCAGGCCGGGGTCCGCGCACGGCGTCGGGACCGGCGCGGCGCGGGCTCGGGCTCGGCCGCCTCGGTGTCGTCCGCCTGCTCGTCCTCGGCGGCCTCAGCATCGTCGACGTCGTCGGGCCCGTCCACGTCCTCGGCGTCCGCGTCGTCCACGGCGGCGGGCTCCGCGTCGGCGTCCTCGTCGTCGGCCGGCTCGTCGGCGGCGTCCTCGAGCTCGTCGTCGGCCGCCTCGTCCTCGGCGACCGGCTCGTCCTCGAGGTCCTCGTCGTCGGCCTCGTCGAGGTCCTCGGCGTCCTCCGCGGCCTCGTCGTCGGCGTCGAGGTCGTCCTCGTCCTCGAACCCGTCCTCGTCCGCGGCGGCCTGCTCCTCCTCCATCGCCTCCTCGTGGGTCTTGACGACCTCGCTGTCACGGATCTCGCCGCGCCAGCCCTCGAGCTCGTCGCGGTTGATCAGCGTGTCCATCATGACGTGGCGGCAGAAGTGCTTGAACTCCAGGCGCGCACGCCGACCGACGGCCCGCCAGAGGTTGCCGGTCTTCTCGAAGAATCCCTGGGGGTAGTACTCGAGAATGAGCACGATGCGGGTCAGGTTGGGCGCGAGCTCGGAGAACGTGACGATCCCGTCCGCGTGCCCCTTCGCTCCCGAGGACACCCAGATGATGTGGCTGTCCGGAATCTGCTCGCGGATCGTGGTGTCCCACGAACGGCGCGACCAGAACACCTTCGCCGTCCAGACCGTCTTCTCGTCGGATTCCTGGTTGACCGTCTCGACCTTCTTCATGAAGCTCGGGAAGTCGGCGAACTGCGTCCACTGGTCGTAGGCGACGCGCAGCGGCACGCCGACGTCCTGCGCCTCGAAGATGTTCATGAACTTGAACTTGCCGCGGCCGCCACCACCTCCGCCGCCGCCGCCTTCCCCGTCGGCGTCACCCTCGTCGTCGCCGTCGCCACCCATGCCGAGGGCTCCCGTGACCGAGTCCTTGACCGACGAGAAGCCCGACTTGAGCGCGCCGGTGAGCCCACCGCCGCCCCCGGACGACTCGCCATCGCCATCGCCACCACCACCGCCGAGGAGACCGGAGAGTCCCGTCCCGCCCGACTCGGCGACGTCGGTCAGCCTCCCGGTCAGTCCCTCGACCCGGTCCACCGCCGAGCTGACCGCCTTGTCGCTGAGCGCCTTGAGCAGCGCTTCGGCGGCCCCCTTGAGCCGGTCGCTGGGCAGGCCCGCGCCGGCGCCGTTCGAGTCCTGCTCGGTCTCCTGGTCGTCCGTCGTGGGTCGTTCGGTCGTCTCAGTCATGCACTGTCTCCGTCCGTCGGGTCGATCGACCCGAGCCGCTGCGCGCCGTCGAGCCGTTGCGTGCGCCCGAGCCGCGGGCGCCCGAGCCGTTGCGCGCCGCCGAGCCGTTGCGTGCGCTCGACCCGTTGCGCGTGCTCGAGCCGTTGCGTGTGCTCGAGCCGTTGCGGGCCGACGACGTCTCGGGGGCGTCCGGCGCCTGCTCCTCGGTGTCCTCGGGGTCCTCGGCGCCGTCCACGATCTCGGCGTCGACGATCTCGCCGTCCGCGCCCTGGGGCACCGCCTCGTCCGAGGTCGGCCGGCCGAGGTTCTCGACGCGGTTGACCAGGGAGTCGGTGAGCGTCTCCAGCCGGTTGCTCGCCACCGACATCGCCGCGTCCTTGCCCGCCTCCATCAGCCGGCCCCGCACCGCGGAGTCGAGCCGCTGGAGCTCGGGGGACTTGTCGACCACCGAGCCGGCCAGCTTCAGCAGCTGCGCGGGGTCGGTGGGGATCTTCTTCCCCATCAACGCCCCGCCGACCATGATGGCGAATTTCATCTTCTTCGTGCGGCCCAACAGGTAGCCACCGATGACCGCCGCAGCGATCCGTCCGTTGTCCATCAGTTCCTTCCCCATGCCCGGGTCGGTCGTCGGGAGGAATCCCCTTCTCGTGCACTGCGGCAAACGGCCCCGAATGGCCTAGGCGCGGACGCCGATCACGAGGAGGCATCGCCGCGGGGCCTGCCGCAGAATCGTACTGGTGAGTAGGAATGTGCGGGCCGGAAACAAAAGTCCGGAAACGTCCCGCGATTTTCACCCGGCCTCCTCAGTCGCCGCCCCGTGCCACCGCGTCCACGCCGCGGGTCAGCGCCCGCCACTGCCGCAGCCGCGCCCGGCCGGCCCGCTCCCCGGCCTCGGTGAGGGCGTAGGACCGGCGGCCCGACACGGGGTCCAGCCGGCGGCGCAGGAGCCGGTTGCGGGCCAGCCGGTGCAGCGTCACGTGGATCGTCCGCTCCGAGACGTCGAGGAGCCCGTCGCCGGTCTCCCGGAGCCGGGTGATCACGCCACGGCCGTCCGCGGGTCCCCGGCGCAGCGCGAGCAGGACGAGGAGATCGACGTGCTCCCGGGCGGTCACCCGGACCCGGCCCGACCGCCGGGCCGGGGCCGACACCGCCGACCGCGCGCTCCCGTTCGTCCGCACCGCGCTGCGCGGGCGCTCCTCCCGGCGGGCGACGACGGGTGGCGCCGGGGGCTCGACGACGTCCTCGGGCTCCTCGACGTCCTCGGGCTCGTCGGCCCCCTCGACCTCGCCAGGGCTCTCGGCCTCGTCGGTGTCCTCGACGTCGTCGGCCTCGTCGACGTCGTCAGCGTCGTCAGGCTCCTCGACGTCCTCGACGTCGTCGGGCTCGAACTCGTCGTCCTCGGGCTCGGACCACCGCGACCCGCCGTCCCGGGGCGGCAGCAGGCCGCGCAGGCTCGACGTCGCCGGGCGCCCGAAGGCCTGGCTGAGGTCCTGGGACATCACATGGCCTCCGCGTCGTGGTCGGTGCCGGACTCCTCGGCGGCACGCAGCACCGTCAGCAGCTCCACGCCGACGTCGCGGTAGTCCTCCGCGACCCCGGCCGCCGCGGCCGACAGCCGTGGCGGGGCGGTGGTCCCGTCCCGCAGCGAGGCCCACCAGGCGGGCTGCGCGGCCACCTCGGCCTCGAGCTCGTGGGCGAGCTTCCCCAGCCGCCGGGCGTCCTGGGCGCTGCGCTCGGCGTGCCGGACGGCCGTCGAGAACAGCGGCGAGTGGCCGCCGAACGCGCGCTCCACCGCGCCGCGCACCTCGGCGTGCACGCGCCGCGAGCGGGTGCCGGTCGCGAAGAGCACCGCCCCGAGCAGCCGCAGCTCCGGGTTGCGCTCCCGCGCCACGGCGAAGCGCTCGGCGACCAGGCGCATGCCGACGAGCCCCCCGACGTCGGACTTGGTCGGCATCACCACCCACCGTGCGGCGGTCAGGGCGAGATCGGTGAGGATCGTCGACTCGGGCGGGCAGTCGACGAACACGACGTCGTAGCGCGTCGCGACGGGGGCCAGGACCTCGGCGAGCACGTCGAACGCCGCACGGCCGCGCTCCTGCAGGCGCGACACCATCAGCGGGACGAGGTCCGCGAGGCGGGCGCCGCCCGGCACGACGTCGAGGCCAGGACGCACGTCCGCCACGGGCTCCACCGGGCGCTCGCTGAGGATGCTGAGCACCAGGCCGGCGCCCTGGTCGTCGTCCTCGTCGTCGCGGTAGCCGAGGTCGTCGGCGAGGTTGGCCTGGCGGTTGAGGTCGACCACGAGACAGCGGTAGTCGGCGGCCGCGAGCTGGCCCGCCAGGTTCGCGACGAGTGAGGTCTTCCCGACGCCGCCCTTGTCGTTGACCATCGCGATCACCCGGGCGAGCGCGTCCGGCCCCCCGGCGGCCGTGCCACGTTGCCTCACGGCGCGGAGGGTGACCACGCGGCCGTGCCCGGCACAACCGCGACGCACCACCGCGTGGCCGAGTTGGGCCGGGTGCCACGACGGCCGCGCGGACGGCGCACCCGGTGGCCTCGCAGCCGGCCCGCGCGACACCGACGTCCGGGTGCGGGTCGACCGGGCGCACGCGTCGCCGCGACGACGGGCGCTCGTCCCCGCTCCCGGACTCACAGGTTCCGCCCAGGTACGTGTAGCCCCCCGCTCAGGTTCACCGACGACGCTGCGGTGCGTGGACGCCGCCGCAACGGGGAGGATCGTCGAGCGCTGGTACCGCTCCGCGCGTCCCACGGAGGGGGGCGACCCCGTCGCCGACTCCGAAGCGGTACCCGCGCCGGCGGGTGGGCGGCCACGGGTCGAGGTCGTGGGTCTGCCCGGCCTCGCGGCGGAGCTGGCCGACCTGCTCCCGCCGGAGTGGGAGGTCCACGCCGTGGCCGACCCCACCGAGGTCTCGGCGGCGGCCGACGTCGTCGTGCTCGATGCCCCCCGGGCGACGACCGTGGCTGCCGTGCGAGACGCGGCCCCGGACGCCGAGCTCGTGGCCACCTTCTCCGGGCCGGCCCCCGGCCCGCTTCGCGACGCGGCGTTGCGCGCAGGGGTCGCCTGCTGTGTCGACGGAGCTACGGGCCCGGTGGTGGCGCGGTACCTGACCTACGTCCGGGGGTCGCTGGCCGTCTCGACCGGTGGTCCGGTGGCGCCCGCGCACGAGTGCCCCGCCGAGACGGAGCAGCCGCCGAGCAGGCCGGCGACGACCGCGAGGTAGCGCTGGGCCTGGTACTCCCAGCGCAACGGCTCGCTCACCGCCCAGGCGCCGACCACGAGCGCGGCACGCCGCGCGGGGTCACGGTGCAGCGCCAGCAGCGCGCGGGCGAGGTCCTCGGGGTCGTCGGCGGTGAACAGCTGCACGCACGCGCCGAAGGTCTCCTCCATCGATCGTGTCCGCGACGCGACCACGGGGAGACCCATGGCGACGAAGTCGAAGATCTTCCCGGGGAGCGCGACGTCGCGGAAGGGATCGCGACGGAGGGCCAGCACCCCGACGTCCGCCCGGCCGAGGGCGTCGACCAGCTCCGGCAACGGGACGAACCCACCGCTGAAGTGGACGAGTTCCGCGAGACCGAGCTCGTCGACCATCCGACGCAGCCGTGGGACGTCCGAGCCGTCGCCGTAGAGCTCGAGGCGGAGGCCGGGGATCCGGTCGCGGAGCAGGACCAGCGCCCGCAGCACCGTGTCGAGGCCGTAGTGCTCCTCGATGGTGCCGTGACTGATCATCGTGAAGGTCGCGCCCTCGGCGGGTGGGCGGGTGGTCGCGGACGGGGCGAAGAAGCGCGGGTCGGCCCCGTCCATGACGGTCGTGACGTGCTGCGGGTCCGCGCCCCGCCCGACGAAGACGGCCCGCATCTGGTCGGTGGGCGTGACGACGTGGTCGGCCCGCCGGATCGCCCACTGCTCGAGGCGCTCGAGCAGACGTACCACCGGGTGCCCGGCCCCGACGCCGAACTTGCTGGCGAAGAACTCGGGCATGCACTCCTGCAGGTCGAGCAGCACGCGGGCGCCCAGCAGGCGGGGCAGCAGGCCCGCGATCACCAGGACGTCGGGGAGCGAGTGGATCTGCACGACCCGGTACCGGCGTCCGAGGTGACGGGCCGCGACGACGACGGTCGCCGCGACGAGGAAGGCCGCGTACTCGGCCGCGTACACCACGGCGCCCGCCCCCGGATGGTGCCGGAGCGGGAGCCGGTGGATGCGCAGGTGCCCGTGGCGCTCGCGGGCCGGCTCGCCC
>NZ_JBVPVA010000881.1:0-1731 GCF_055612215.1 Actinomycetospora sp.
GTGACGCCGGCCCGTGTGGCCCCGGAGCCCGAGTACGGCTTCCCCCGCGCCCTCTGGCGGGGCCTGGCCCGCATCCCGGTCCCGCCGCCGGCGCACCCGAAGACGTGGCGCAGTCCCCTGCGCGGGACGTGGCTGACCTCGGTGTTCGGCGCGGTGCTGCTGGTCGGGCTGCCTGTCGTGATCCTCACCGGGCTGATGTCCTACATCGCCTACGGGCCGCAGTTCGGCCAGGCGATCCCCGGCGACGTCGGGTACCTGCACCTGCCGTTCTTCGACTGGCCGTCGAACCCGTCGTGGTTCTATCGGCTCACCCAGGGCCTGCACGTGGTCGGCGGCATGGTCCTGACCCCGATCGTGCTCGCGAAGCTCTGGTCCGTGGTGCCCAAGCTGTTCGTCTGGCCGCCGGTGCGCAGCATCGCCCAGCTGCTCGAGCGACTCTCGCTGCTCGCGCTGGTCGGCGGCGTCCTCTTCGAGTTCGTCACCGGCCTGATGAACTCGCAGTACGACTACTCGTGGGGCTTCGGCTTCTACACCGCCCACTACTACGGGGCCTGGGTGTTCATCGCCGGCTTCGTGGTGCACGTGGCGATCAAGCTCCCGACGATGCTGCGCGCGCTCCGCCGCGGTCCGCACGGCACCGGGGCGCTCGACCGCTGGCTCCACGACACCCCCGCGACCACCGAGCCCGAGCCGATGGACTCCCACGGCCTCGCGGCGCTCGCCCCGAACCGGCCGACCCTGAGCCGACGTGGGCTGCTCGGGATGGTCGGCGGCGGCTCGGTGCTGGTGGGCGTGCTCTCCATCGGGCAGACCTGGGACGCCCTGCGCCCGCTCGCCCTGCTCTCGCCGCGCGGCCAGTCCTACGGCGACGGCCCGAACGACTTCCAGATCAACCGGACCCTCGCGGGATCGGGGGTCGACCCGGCGGCCCTCGGGAGCGGCTGGCGGCTGCGGCTGACCGGGGGCACGGGCGAGGTCTCGCTGAGCCGGGAGGCCCTGCTCGCCCTCCCCCAGCACACCGCGACGCTGCCGATCGCCTGCGTCGAGGGGTGGTCGGTGACCCGGACCTGGACCGGGGTCCGGCTGCGCGACCTGGCCGCGCTGGCCGGCGTGCCCGACCCGGCGAACGCCTCCGTCGCCTCGATCGAGACCTCGGGGGCCTTCGCCCGCGCCACCCTGCAGCGCAACCAGATCGCGAACCCGGACGCGCTGCTGGCGCTGAAGGTGGGCCCCGAGGGCGGGGAGACCGTCGACCTCGCCCCGGACCACGGCTACCCGGCGCGGGTGATCGTCCCGGCGCTGCCGGGGGTCCACAACACCAAGTGGGTCTCGTCCATCGCCTTCCGGAGCGCCTGATGCGCGCCTGGCGCCACCTCTACGGCGAGAACCCGCTGCACCTGCTGGCGATGCTGGGCTGCTTCGCGCTGGTCGGGTACGTCGTGTCGTTCGTGTACGAGGACCCGAGCGTCACGGCGCTGCTGATCTGGTTCCTCGGGGCCGTCATCGCGCACGACCTGGTGCTCTACCCGCTCTACGCGCTGGCCGACCAGCCGCTGGTGTTCGCCCGCTGGGCCCGCCGCCGGGGCCCCGACCGCCGGCCGCCGCGCGTCCCGGCGATCAACCACGTGCGCGTCCCCGCCCTGGGCTCGCTGGTCCTGGGCCTGATCTACCTGCCCACGATCACCCGGCACGGCGAGGACGCCCTCCGGTTCACCTCGGGCCTGGACGCGG
>NZ_JBVPVA010000885.1:0-3261 GCF_055612215.1 Actinomycetospora sp.
TCCAGATCGAGGCGGCCCGGCCCCGCCGGGCGCTGCCGGCCGGGCGGACCGACCCGCACGGAGCGCTGGCCGTCCCCGACCGGTCCGCCCGCCGCCCGGGCGCCCGCACGACCCCCGCCGACGACCACGAGGCCCGGCGGCCACGACGACGCCCGGGCCGGTCGTGGACCACCCGCGGCGGCCGGGCCGCACCGCCCTCGTCGCGCACCGCGGCCGCGCCGCCCCCCGCCGGCGGCGTGCCCGAGGACGACGGCGGCGTGCTGCGCGTGACCGCCCGCCGCGCCGACCGGCCGGGCGCCTCGCGCCCCCGCCGCCCACGCAGCCGCCCGGCCACCGGCGCCCGGCGCTTCGCCCCGGGCGCGGCGGAGCCCGGCGAGTCCCGTGCCCGACCCGACGAGGAGGGCGACGGTGCTTCGTCGGCGCGGCCCTGAGACCGGGCGGGGACGTGGCTCGCCGTGGCCGCAGGCCCGGGAGCCCGAGCCGGACGCGCCCGCGGGCTGGGGTTCCTACCCCGGGTGGTCGCCGTCGACCCCCGCTGAGGTCGTCCCCGTCGGCCGGGACGCCCCCGACGACGACGGCGCGGCCGCGGACGCCCTGCTGGACACCTTCGGCGAGGCCGTCGAGGCGCCCGACCCGGAGCCCGCCTGGCCCGGCGACCGGGACCCGCGCGAGGACCCCGACGACGCGGCGCGGAGCGGCGGGCTGCGTGCCGGCCCGTCACGGAAGCGCCGCGGCCGGGCCCTCGCCGGGGCGTCGGCGACCCCGTCCTACCGGTCGGCCATCGCGCTGCGTTCCATCGACGGCAACATCGCGCGTACCGCGTCCACGGTGACCGCCTGGTACCGCCTCGCCCCGCAGGCGTGGAGCTTCCGGTCGGACTCCCAGCGCGAGGCGCTCATCCGCCGCATCGCCGACCAGCTCGGCGAGCTGCAGGGCCGCTGGTGCCACCTGCGGGTCACCACCCGCCCGTTCCCGGTCGCGCGGTGGGCGGAGGCCTTCGACCGCAACGCGCCGGGCCGCCTGCCCGACGTCGGGGGCGCGCTCGGGTGGGAGGACTTCCTCACCGGCGAGCAGCGCCACCTCATGGGCCTGTCGATGGCCGACAAGGAGGTGTTCCTCGGCGTCGAGGTCTCCGGGCGCTCCGTCGTGGACCGCTGGCTGGAGTCGGCGTCGCCGCTGCTGCACCGCATCGTGCCCTCGGCCGCGAGCGCCGAGCTGACCGCGCTCGAGACCGAGATCGCGCACGTCGACGCGCTGGTCTCCGGGCCGGGGCTCGACGGGGTGCCGTGCACCGCGGAGGACATGGCCTGGCTGATGCACCGCTCCTGCGCGCTGGGCCTGCCCGCGCCGCGCTCGGTGCAGGCCGAGGCCGATCTGGCCTGGGAGAACGAGGATCTCGCCGCGTTCACCGACGGCGTCGCGATGTACCAGGAGCCCTACGCCCCCACGGTGACCGTCCAGGGTCGCCACGGGCTGCAACCGGTCTCGCGCCACGTCGCGGTCCTGTCGGTGGGGTTGATGGACTCGCTGCGCATCCCCGAGGCCGACGACCCCTGGATGCAGCGCAGCGACCGGCTCCCGTTCCCCGTCGAGTGGTCCGCGCGGATCTACGTCCGCCGCCCCGAGGAGGTCTCGGGCGAGCTGCAGCGCCAGATGGGCAAGGTGCGTAGCCAGATCCGGCACTACACCCACGACCACGACCTCGACCCGCCGATGTCGCTGGAGCGCCAGGCCGACCGCGTGCTCCAGATCGAGGACGAGCTGTCCGGCGGGCTCACGCGGCTCAACACCCGGGTCTACGGCTGGTGGCGCGTGGCGGTCTCCGGGCGCGACGAGGCCGAGGCGCTGACCCGCGCCCAGCAGGTGCTCGACCTCTACCGCCCGCAGGTGGCGCTCGAGCACCCCGAGGCGCAGTACGCCTATGCCCGGGAGTTCATTCCCGGCGAGCCGCTGGCCTCCACCGCCTACCGGCGCCGCGGGTCGGTGACCTGGGTGGCCGCCGGGGTGCCGGCCGCCTCGGCGAGCGTGGGCGACCGGCGCGGGGTGCTGCTCGGCGAGACCTGCACCGCGACCCGGCGTCCGGTCGCCTGGGACCCGTGGATGGCGCAGGAGGTCCGGCGCGCCTCGGGCCTCACCGCGGTCGTCGGGGGCCTGGGCTCGGGGAAGTCGTTCCTGACCGGGCTGATGGTCTACAAGACGTTGCGGGCCGGGGCGCGCTGGACGGTGCTCGACCCCTCCGGTCCGCTCGCGGCGCTCACCCGGCTGCCCGAGCTCGCCCCGTTCTCCCGCCACATCCACCTGCTCGGCGCGGATCCCGGCATCCTCAACCCCTACCGGGTGGTCGCCGAGCCGCGCCGCGACCACTTCCTCGACGAGCCCGACCCGGAGAAGGCGTGGCGCCGCGAGCGCTCGCTCGCCGCCGCGACGCGGCGCCGCCTCGTCCTCGACGTCCTGACCGGCCTGCTGCCCTACGACGTGGCGCGCCTGCCCCACACCCGGATCGTGCTGCTCCGCGCGGTCCGCGAGGTCGGGGGCGGCCAGCACCGCGACCCGGGCCAGGTCATCGCGACGCTGCGCCGCCACGCCCGCGAGGGCGAGGAGCACGCCGACGTCGTCGCCGACTTCCTCGAGGAGCGCCGCGAGCTGCCCCAGGCCGCGCTGCTCTTCCCCGAGCACACCGTGGACCCGGAGGACCCCCGCGGGCCGGGCGGGCCGGTGACCGGGGATCCGAGCGTGCTCGACGAGGCGGACTACCGGCTGACGGTCCTGACGATGCAGGGCATGACGCTGCCGCGTCCGGGCAGCCCCCGCGAGGAGTGGACCGACGGCGAGTCGCTGGCGGTGGAACTGCTCAACCTCGCGTCCTGGCTCACCCAGCGCACCGTCTACACGGCCGACCGGGACCTGCGGAAGGGCGTCGCGCTCGACGAGACGCACTTCCTGTCCCAGATCCCCACCGGCAAGGTCCTCATCGACCGGCTCGCCCGTGACTCGCGCAAGTTCAACGTCCGTGCGCTGTTCGCCTCGCAGCTCGCCGGCGACCTGCTGCGCGTGCCGGGCTTCGCCTCGCTGGTCGACGCGGTGTTCGTCGGGCGCACCGACGACGCCGAGGCGCAGGCCGAGGCGCTGCGGCTGCTGCGGGTGCCCACCGACGTCGGGTACGAGGAGATGCTCGGGACGCTCTCGCCGCGCCCGACCGCCTCCCGCTCGCTCGGCGACCACGACGACAGCCCGGACGACACCCCGCGCCAGTTCGTCTTC
>NZ_JBVPVA010000887.1:0-1491 GCF_055612215.1 Actinomycetospora sp.
CGTGGACACCGAGCCGCTCGACCTGCCGACCGCGGTCGTCACCGGCATCCAGGCCCTGGGCGACCTGCGCGACCTGCCGATGGGCGTCCGCGACGGCCGCCTCGAGCGGATGCTCCGCGCGACCCTCGACCACCACCACCGCTCGCCACGGGCCTCGGCGGGCATCGAGGCGTCGGCCGCCGCCGTCCGCACCGCCTGCGCCCACCTCGCCGCGGGCGAGCACGAGGACGCCTACCTCGCCCTGTGCACCGCGTACGACTTCCTGCCCCGCCGCCCGGCGCCGACGTGGCGGTGACCCTGCACTCCGACCACCCCGACGGCTCCAGGGCGGACCGGCCTGCCCGCCGATCCGCCCTCGCCCCCCGCCCGCCTGCCCGTCGGGCGGGGACGCCTCACCCGAGCTGGCGCTCGATCACCGCGGCGTTCGCGCCGACGCGGGTGTAGTAGCCGGGCTTGCCGGCCCGGGCGCACCCGTCGCCGAAGCTCGTGATCCCGACGAGCTTGCCGCTCACCACCAGCGGGCCGCCCGAGTCGCCCTGGCAGGTGTCGACGCCGCCCGCGTCGTAGCCCGCGCAGGTCAGCAGGTTCGGGTCGTAGTTCGACGCGCCCGACCGGCAGTAGGAGTCGTCCCGGATCGGGACGGTGGCGGAGAGCAGGTAGCGCGACGCCGCGCCGTTCTCCGTGGTCGAGCCCCAGCCGTAGATCGTGGCCGCCGTGGCCGGGGCGTAGAGCGCGCTGTCGCCGGGCGTCGCGAGCGGCAGGGTGGCCTGCCGGACCGGCGCGGCGAGCGTGAGTACCGAGACGTCGAGGCCGTTCCCGACCGAGGTGAAGGTCGGGCTGACCCACGTCTTCGCGACGGCGACGGACGTCCCGGCCTTGGACTGCTTGTCGTCGCGCCCGACCACGACGAAGGTCTTGCGGTCCGGCGCCGACGCCGTGCAGTGGGCGGCGGTGACGACCTTGGTCGGCGTCACGAGGGTCCCGCCGCAGAACTGGAAGCCCGAGGCGTCGGTGAGGTAGACGACCCACGGCGCGGCCGTCGTGGTCCCGCGCTGGCCACCGACGACGCGACCCTGCTCGACCTCCCCCGAGCCGCCACCGCTCCCGGACCCGCCCGAGCCACCAGAGCCGTCCGAGTCGTCCGAGCCGTGCACCCGGGCGCCCCCGTGCCCGGCGACGACCACCGACGCGACGCCCTGGGTGACCGTCGCCGAGCTCCGCCCGCCGAGCCCGACCATCCCGACCGCGACGGCGGCGACGACGAGGGCACCCGTCGTGGCCAGGAGCACGGTCCGGCGGGCCACGGCCGGGGCGTCCACCGTGCGGGGCGCGGGCGCAGCCCGGTGCCGCCCGACCCCACGGCCCCGCCGGTCCCCGGGAGCCGCGGACACGTGGCGCACCCGGTCCGTCGTCGCACGTCCCCGCATGTGCCCTCCCCTCACCCTCCGCTGCTCCGGCCGTCCCTCTCACGGGACCGAACGGAGCAACTAC
>NZ_JBVPVA010000890.1:0-7915 GCF_055612215.1 Actinomycetospora sp.
CCGCCCACCCTCCCGGCCCGCCGAGCCACCCAGCCACCGGATCGCCGAACCTCCCCGACCGCCACGACGCTGCCCGACCACCGCCCCGAACCCCCAGCACGACCACGAGCCCCTGTGGACAACCCGGCCGGCCCTGCCACTGGGGACCGACGGCTCCGCCACCCGGACCAGCGCCCGCCCGCGAGCACGCCGACGACCCGGCCCACCGAGCACGGCGAACCGGGTCGCGGTCGAGCGGCGCGATCGAGCGGCGCGATCGAGCGGCGTCACGCCGCCGCGGGCCGGCCTCCCCGCTGGTGCTCCACCGCGTCCAGCACCGCGGCCGCCGCCCGCGCGAGCGGCCCGCGCCGGACGCCGGGCACCGACCCCCGGTCCAGCGCGGCCGCCAGCCCCGGCTCGGCCTCCACCGAGATCAGCACCTCGAGGCCGAGCGCCTCCGCCACGTCCTCGCCGGTCAGGCCGCCGGGCGACGGCCCGCGCACCACCACCGCCGTCGCCGCGCCCCGCTCGGCGAGCTGGCGCGCCACCCGCGACCCGGCCGCCGTCGCCCGGACCTCGGCCGGCAGCACGAGCACCGCGAGGTCGGAGGCGTCGAGCACCGCGAGCGCCGCCTCGGTGAGGTGGCGCGGCAGGTCGCACACCACCGTGTCGCCCGCCCGCCGGCCCGCCTCGACGACCGCGAGCGCCGCCTCGGGCGCCGGCCCGGGTCCGTGCCGGTCGCACGAGAGCACCGTCAGCGCCGGGGCGCCGTGCTCAGCGGTCGGGAGCGCCTCGTGCAGCGACGACGCCGCGACCCGTCCCCCGCCCAGCGCGAGCCCCGGCCAGCGCAGGCCCTCGACCTGCTCCGCCCCGACGACGAGGTCCAGCCCGCCGCCCAGCGGGTCGCAGTCCACGAGCAGGACCCGGGCCCCGTCGTCGTGGGCCCGCACCGCGACGGCCGCGGCGAGCACCGACGCCCCCGCCCCACCGCGTCCGCCGATCACCGAGACGACCCGACCGTCCCCGGACGCCCCCTCCTCGACCGTGTCCGAGAGCGCCGAGACCAGCCAGTCCTCACCCTCGGGCAGCGACACGACGTGCTCGGCGCCCACCGCCACCGCCCGTTCCCACACGCTGCCCGGCGGCTCGCCCCGGCAGAGCACCACGACGCCGTCGCGCCGCCCGAGCCGCACCCCGGCGACCGTCCGGGCTGCGGCCTCGTCGAGCAGCACCATCGACGCGCCCGGCCACCGTCGTCGCAGGGCGGCCGAGTCCGGCACCCGTTCCAGCTCGCACCCCGCCGCGGCGGCGACCCGGACCACCTCGTCGAGCAGGTCCTCGTCGTCGCACCACACCGTCACCCGTCGTCCGTCCACGTACGGGAGCGTCGCTCGCCGACCCGATCACGGGTGAACACCGCACGACGACCCTGGGGACGGCCGGGACCGGGGGTGCCGCTGGGGACACGGGGGTAGGCCGATCGGCCTCAGCCGACCGCGTCGGCGATCCCCGTCGCCTCCTTCGCACCCGTCCGCCACGCGGTGACGCAGTGCGCGAACCACTGCGCGAGGCCCTCGTGGGTCCCGGTCGCGAACGCCTGCGCGGTGGCGGAGTACTCCGTCGCCGCCCGCAGGTGACCGACCTCGGGGACGACGAGGCCCTTCGGGTCGAGCCCCGTGGAGATCGCCGTGAGCCGGGCGGCTGCGCGGGCCACGACACCGTTGCCCACGAGGAAGGGCGAGAGCGCCAGCAGTTCCCCGTGCACGACGCCGACCAGCACCGGCCCGGGCACCGACGTCCCCCCGACGACGAGACCCGCGAGCGCGTCCAGCCGCGTGGAGACCCAGGCGCCGGGGCGGGGCCGTCCGAGGTCGGACTCGGGCAGCCGGTCGGTGGCGGCGAGCACGTGCAGCTTCGCGAGTGCCTGCAGCGGGGCGCGTCGCCAGGTCGGCAGCAGCCCGCCGAGCGCCTCGGCGACGCGCAGTGCGCCGGCCAGCGTCGGGTCGGTGACCGGACCGTCCTCGGGGAGGTCCGCACTCCCGCCGTCGAGCGCGGCGGAGGCGCGGGCGGCGCGCATACCGGCCTCCGCGGCGGTCGTCGGCCAGCCGCGGCGGTTGGTGCGGTGGGCGTGGACGGCCTCGACGTGGCGGCGGACGGACTCGGCGCCCTCCGCGACCCCGGGCAGGTCGAGCAGCGGCGCGAGCGGGTCGGTGGTCGCGGCGGTCATGGCTCCCATGGTTCCAGGCGCCGGCGCGGGCCGATGAACGACGGAGAACCGACGTCGGTGTCCGCGAAGAGACCGTGCTGACGGAGGCCGGCCTGCTCGACGGATCGGGGACACTGGAGGCGTGGACGGCGACGACGACGCGACCGGGGACCTGCGGGTCTCCGACGAGGTCGTGCTGCCCGCCACCGCGCTGACCTGGCGGTTCTCCCGCTCCTCGGGCCCCGGCGGGCAGGGCGTGAACACCGCCGACTCGCGGGTCGAGCTCGTCGTCGACCTCGCCGAGGCGCCCGGGATCCCCGACGACGCCCGCGCCCGCCTGCTCGCCCGCGTGCCCCGCCTCGTCGGGGGCCGCGTGGTGACGGTCACGGCCTCGGAGCACCGCTCGCAGCGTCGCAACCGCGAGGCCGCGCGGCGGCGGCTCGCCGCGCTCCTGCGCGACGCCCTCGCGCCGGACCCGCCCGCCCGCCAGGCCCGCCGTCCCAGCCGGGGCGCGAAGCTGCGCCGACTGGAGGCCAAGCGCCGTCAGGGCCAGCGCAAGGCACTGCGACGGTCGCCGGGCGAGTGACGGCTGCCCGGTCGGATGACTGAGGCCGCGGTTGATCGGGAAGTCACGGCTCGACCACCCGTGTCCCGGCCCGGCCCCGCCGCTGCCGTGGCACGATGTCCCCCCTCTCGACCCGACCCCCGCCAGGAGGGCCCGTGACCTCGCCGTCGTCCGCCGGAGGACCCCACCCGCCGGTGGTCCCCTCGATCCCGCTCAACGCCGAACCGGCGCGCACCAACGGCGAGGCGTCCGTCGGGACGCTGGTCAAGGAGGTGACCACGCACGTCTCCACGCTGGTGCGCGCGGAGGTCGAACTGGCCAAGCAGGAGGTCGCCGCCGAGGTCAAGAAGGGGGTGCAGGGCAGCATCTTCTTCGTGCTGGCCGCGGTCATCGCGCTGTTCAGCCTCTTCTACTTCTTCTTCGCCGTCGCCGAGGCCTTCAACCTCATCTGGCCGAGCCAGCAGTGGGCCGGCTACGCGGTGACCTTCGGGATCATGCTGGTCATCGCCGGGATCGCCGGCTTCCTCGGGTACCTCAAGGTCCGCAAGATCCGGGCGCCGGAGCGGACGATCGAGACGGCCCGCGAGTCGGTCGAGGCACTGCGCCGCGGCCGCTCCGACGCGCCGCCGTCGGCCTGAGCGAGCCCTCCCTCGCCGACGGCGACCCGGCGACGCTGCCGGGTCCCTGGCGGCACCGCGCGGTGTCGGCCAACGGCATCCGGCTGCACGTCGCCGAGTGCGGGCCGGAGCCGGCGCCCGGCGGTCCCGATCCGGTGCTGCTGCTGCACGGGTTCCCGGAGTTCTGGTGGTCCTGGCGCCACCAGCTCACGGCGCTCGGGGCGGCGGGGCACCACGTCCTCGCCCCCGACCTGCGCGGCTACTGCGGATCCGACCGGCCGCCCCGCGGCTACGACCTGTGGACCCTGGCCGGTGACGTGGCCGGCCTCGTCCGGGCCCTCGGCGCCCGGCGCGTGACGATCGTCGGGGCCGGCTGGGGCGGCGCGGTCGCCTGGGCCGTGGCCGCCCTGCACCCCCGCGCGGTGTCCCGCCTCGTCGTCGTCTCGACCCCCCACCCGCTGGCCCTGCGCTGCGCGGTGCGCCGCCGCCCCTGGCGCCACGCGGCCGCGCTGCGCGACGTCGCGTTCTTCCAGCTGCCCCGCCTCCCCGAGCAAGCCCTGCGGCGCGACGGAGGCTCCGGGGCGCGGGAATTCCTCGCCGCCGGCTCCGGGCCGGACTGGCCCGCGGCGCCGGAGTTCGAGCGGGTCGCCGCGCAGCACGCGGCGGCGCTCCTCACGCCGCGCACCTCGCACTGCGCGCTGGAGTACTTCCGGTGGGCGGTGCGCTCCCAGGGGCGTCCCGACGGGCACCGCTTCGCGCGCGCGATCGACCGCCGCGTCGAGGTCCCGGTCCTGACGCTGCACGGCGACGCCGACCCGTGGGTGCCCGAGGACGTGGCGCGGGCGTCGGCCCGCTGGGCGCCGGACCACGAGTTCCTGACGGTGCCCGGTGCCGGTCACTTCCCGCACCAGGAGGTCCCGCGGCACGTCTCCGAGGTGCTCCTGCGTCGCTTGTGAGCCGTGTCGTCGCGCCAGGAGGCACCTAGGCTGCGCAGCTCCCGGTCGACACCCGCCCGGTGGCCCCCGGCGCCGCGTCCAGCGCCGCGCGCACCTGGTCGGCGGTGAGCACGAAGCCGGTGTCGCCCTGGTCGACGGCCGCGCCGAACACCACGCCGATGACCTGGCCCTGCGGGTTCACCAGCGGCCCGCCGGAGTTCCCGGAGCGCACCGTGCCGCGGATCGTGTAGACGTCGCGGGTCACGGTCGAGGACTCGTAGATGTCCGGGCCGCGCAGCTGGATCCGCTGCCGCACCTTGGCCGGGCTCGAGGAGAACGGGCCGTCGAGGGGGTAGCCGAGCGCCACCGCGTTGTCCCCGGTCTTGGCCCCGGAGAAGTTGAACGGCAGCGGCCGCGCCTCCAGCCCCGGCACCGCGAGCACCGCGACGTCCACCTGCTCGTCGTAGTAGACGACCCGCGCCGCCTCGGTCTGCGAGCCGCCGCCGGACTTCGGGACCTCCACCGACACCTCGCTCGTCCCGGCCACGACGTGCGCGTTGGTCATGACCCGCTCGTCCCCGATGACGAACCCGGTGCCCTCCAGGGCCCGCGAGCACGACGGCGCCCGGCCCCGGATCTTCAGGACGCTGGCCCGCGCCCGCTGCACGACCGGGTCCTTGACGAGCTCCGGCGACGGCGCCGGGACCTCGGCCACCGGCGTCGAGGAGAAGGGCGAGAGCACGTCGGGGAAGCCGGAGGCGTCGAACATCGAGCGCAGCTCGTTGGGCAGCGCCCGGACGGGGTCCGGCATCACCGAGTCGACGGTCGAGAGCACGGTGGAGTTCTTCAGCGCCGAGGACAGCGCGACGTTCGACGACGTCGCGAGCGGCAGGGCGATCAGCCACGCCACGACGAGCGCGGTGATCGCCTGCAGGATCGAGCCGAACGTCGAGTCGACGGTGCGCACCGCGTTGAGGCGCATCCGGTCGCGCACCGCCCGCCCGAGGTACACCCCGAGCGTCTCGCCGAGCGCCACGAGCGCGATGACGATGAGCACGCTCACCACGACGCGGCTGGTGTCGCCCTCGAAGAGGCCGACGACCAGCGGAGCGATCTTGAGCCCCAGCAGGGCGCCGCCGATGACGCCCAGGAAGGACAGCGCGGCGACCGCGAGCCCGTGCCGCCAGCCGGAGATGGCCGCGGCGATCGCGAGCAGCACGACGACGATGTCGACCCAGCTCATCGGATCGCGTCTCCCTCGCGGCGGCGGGCCGCCTCGTTGTGGTGGCGTTGGTCCGCCTGGCCCTCGCGGCGTTGCGCCGCCTGGTCGTCACCCCGGCGGGCCCACGCCTCACCGAGGTCGCGGACGTCCCCGGTGTCCCAGGGAATGGTCCACCCTGCGAGGTCCAGGACCCAGGACAGGACCAGGGCGGTGAACCCCCACACGAGCAGACCCCGCACGGCGAAGGCCGGTCCGAGGTAGCCGCCGGGCGAGGTGACCATGAACCGGCGGGCCGGGTCGGTGAGCTCGGCGAGCGGGACGCGGACGACGGCGGCCGTCTCGCCCGGGTCGACGACGCGGACCGGTGCGGGGTGCTCCCAGTAGGCGACGACGGGGGTCACGGCGAAGCCGGTGACCGGGATCGTCAGCGCCGGCAGGGTCACCAGCGGCACGATGCCCGCCGGGTCCGCGCCGGTCTCCTCCTGGGTCTCGCGCAGGGCCGCGACGACGCGCGCGTCCAGCCCCTCGCCGTCGTCGGGCTCCAGCCCGCCCCCCGGGAACGCGGCCTGGCCGGCGTGCGCGCGCAGCTCGGGCGCGCGTTCGGTGAGCAGCAGGTCGGGCCGGCCGTCGGCGTCCGACTCGCCGAAGAGCAGCAGCACCGCGGCCTCGCGCGCCGCGTCGTCCGACGGGCGCCGCCGCAGCGGGACGTCGTCCGCGGAGGCGCGCCCGCACCCGTCGACCAGCGGCGCGAGCCACGACGGCGCCTCGTCCGGGCGCAGCAGGGTGCTCACCCGGCCGCCTTCGCGACCGCGGCGTCGACGGCGTCGCGCACCTGCGCCGACGTCGTGAACACCTGCGGGGGCAGCGGGACCACCGAACCGTCGGGACGGACGACGACGCTCGCGGGGAGCACCGGCGCGGCACCCAGGCGCCGCGCGATGGTCTGCCCGGGGTCGGACACCGAGGGGTAGTGCGCGCCGAGCTGGTCGAGCAGCGCGAGCGCGTCGGCCGGGTCGTCGGCGACGTCGACCCCGAGCACGGTGGCCGTGCCGCGTTCCTGGCCGTAGGCGGTGAGGGCCGGGATCTCCTGCCGGCACGGGCCGCACCACGAGGCCCAGAGGTTGACCAGCGTGGTCCGTCCGGGCAGGGCGGCGGCGAGGTCGACCCGGCCCGGCGCCCCGAGGCAGTCGAGGGCGAGCCCGGCGAGCGGCGCCCCGGCCGGGGCGGTGCCCGGGGCCGGCGTCGGGCACGGGTCCAGTGCGGCGCGGGTCCGGGCGTCGGCGAGCTCGGCGGGATCGCTGCGCACAGTGGGCGCGGCGCTGGGCACGCTCTGCGGCGTCGCCGCGCTGGGGTCCCGCGGCCAGAGGGCGATGATCCCGACGATCACCAGCACCACCACGAGCAGGGTCGACCCGACCTCCGTGCGCGTCACCGCTCGAGACCGACGAGGGCGAGGAGGTGATCGGCCTCCGGGCCCTTCACGAGCTTCGCGGCCTTGGCGGGGTCGGTCTCGCCGATCCCGGCCGAGGGGCAGTCCTTCGCGAGCGAGCAGGCCCCGCACGCCGGCTTCTTCGCGTGGCAGACGCGGCGGCCGTGGAAGATCACGCGGTGGGACAGCATCGTCCAGTCCTTGCGCTCGATGAGCGTCCCGACCTGCTTCTCGACCTCCACCGGGTCCTCGGAGTCGGTCCACGCCCACCGGCGGGCGAGCCGGCCGAAGTGGGTGTCGACGGTGATGCCGGGGACGCCGAACGCGTTGCCGAGCACGACGTTCGCGGTCTTGCGGCCGACGCCGGGCAGCGTGACGAGGTCCGCGAGCCGGCCCGGGACCTCACCGCCGAACTTCTCGACGAGCGCCTGGCCCAGCGAGATCACCGAGTTCGTCTTCGCCCGGTAGAAGCCGGTCGGGCGGAGGATCTCCTCCATCTCGGTGCGGTCGGCGCCGGCGTAGGCGGCCGCGTCCGGGTACCGCGCGAACAGCGCCGGGGTCACGCGGTTGACGGTGACGTCGGTGGTCTGGGCGGAGAGCACCGTCGCGACGAGCAGCTCCCACGGCGTCCGGAACCGCAGCGCGATCTGCGCCTCCGGGTACGCCCCGCGCAGCCGCCGCAGCACGATCGACATGCGCCGCCGCTCGCTGTCGGCGCTCACGGCAGCCGCGTCCCGGCGCAGATCCGGTCGAGGGCGCCGCAGTCGGCGCAGACGCGTGGCGAGGGCCGAGGCGCGAACCCCGAGTGGCGCAACCGCTCGACCGCCGCCTCCACCGCCGAACGCAGGACCGGGACGTCGTCGGGCCCGTAGGAGGCCCGTGAGACCATGCCGGGCTGCTCGAGGAACGCGAACGCGACGTCGACCGAGATCGCACCGCCATCGAGCAGCGCGAGCGCGTAC
>NZ_JBVPVA010000940.1:0-1869 GCF_055612215.1 Actinomycetospora sp.
GATGATGCGCCTTCGGCGATCACGAGGTCAAGCCGGGTTCCCACCGCTGGTCGTCCCGTGTGTCGCGCGGCACGCCGATCCGGTCGGGTGGTCCACGTCTCCGTTGCTCCGACGCCGACTGTGATCGACCGCGCACGCCGCGCCCGCCGACGGGGGTCGAGGGCCGCACGGGCGGCGGGATCGGTCGCACACCGTGGCTGATAAGGTCGTTGACGAACCCATCGACATCCTTTAAGAGCCGTCCCGCGAGGCGGAGAAGGAGGTCCCCGAGTGCCCACGCGGCGCCGGGGCGGCCCCGGGCCGGGTGGTGCCACGAACGCCGAGGGTGAGCGCGAGCTGCTCTCGTCGGCGGACGTCGCGCGCACCGTCGCCCGGATCGCCCACGAGATCCTCGAGAAGACCGCCGATTCCGGAGCCGGGGTCGTGCTCCTCGGACTCCCGACCCGCGGCGTCCACCTCGCCCGCCGCCTGGCGGAGCGGGTGACCGCGATCGATCCCGCCACCGTCGTCGCCGTCGGCACCCTCGACCCGACGCTCTACCGCGACGACCTCCGCCGCCAACCCACCCGGCCGCTGGCGGAGACCGAGATGCCCCCGGGCGGCATCGACGACGTCACGGTCGTGCTCGTCGACGACGTCCTGATGTCCGGCCGGACCGTCCGCGCCGCCCTCGACGCCCTGCGCGACCACGGCCGCCCGCGCGCGGTCCAGCTCGCCGTCCTGGTCGACCGCGGGCACCGCGAACTGCCGATCCGCGCGGACTACGTCGGGAAGAACGTCCCCACCAACCGCGCCGAGGACGTCGCGGTGTCCCTCGTCGAGTCCGACGGGGTGGACGGGGTGGCGATCCGATGAGCGCACCCGGGTCCGGCATCGGCCTGCGGCACCTGCTCTCCACCGAGACGCTGCGCCGCGACCAGGCCGACGCCCTCCTCGCGACCGCCGCCAACATGGAACAGGCCCTCACCGGGCGCGCGGTGCGCAAGCTCCCGACGCTGCGCGGGCGCACCGTCGTGACGCTGTTCTACGAGAACTCGACGCGCACCCGGGTCTCGTTCGAGGTGGCCGGCAAGTGGATGAGCGCGGACACGATCAACGTCAGCGCCTCCGGGTCGAGCGTCGGCAAGGGCGAGTCGCTGCGCGACACCGCCGCCACCCTCGCCGCCGCCGGCGCCGACGCGGTCGTCGTGCGCCACCCGGCGTCGGGGGCGCCGCACCGGATCGCCGGGTGGCTCGACCGGGTGGGCCACTCCCACACGGACGGCCACGTCGCCGTCGTCAACGCCGGCGACGGCACCCACGAGCACCCCACCCAGGCCCTGCTCGACGCGGCGACGCTGCGCGGCCGCCTCGGCGCCGACCTGACGGGCCGCCGGGTCGCGGTCGTGGGCGACGTCCTGCACAGCCGCGTGGCCCGCTCGAACGCCCACCTGCTGGCCACGCTCGGCGCCGAGGTCACGATCGTGGCCCCGCCGACGCTGCTGCCCAGCGGGGTCGAGGCGTGGCCGGTCACCGTGACCCACGACCTCGACGCCCACCTGGCCACCGGCCCGGACGCGGTGATGATGCTGCGCGTGCAGGCCGAGCGGATGCACGGCGGCTTCTTCCCGTCCGCGCGGGAGTACGCGGTGCGCTTCGGGCTCTCCCAGCGCCGCGCGGACACGCTGCCCGACCACGCGGTCGTCCTGCACCCCGGCCCGGCCGTGCGCGGCATGGAGATCGCGAGCTCGGTCGCCGACTCCGCCCGCGCCGCGATCGCCGAGCAGGTCACCGCGGGGGTCCACGTGCGGATGGCCGTGCTCTACCACCTGCTCGCCGGGGAGGACGTGGCATGACCACCACGCTCATCAGGAACGTCCGGCCCTACGG
>NZ_JBVPVA010001108.1:0-1023 GCF_055612215.1 Actinomycetospora sp.
CTGCTCGCCCACCTCGCGAACGCCGCGGCCGAGCCGCTGATCGTCGTGGCCGAGCGGGTGATCGCGGTGAGCCTCGACCCCGAGGTCGAAGGCCTCGCCGAGCTGCTCGCCGGGATCTCCGTCGCGGAGCCGTGACCGCGCTCACCCGATCTTCTGTGACCCGGGTCGCACTTGATCTCCAAGGCGTTTAGCGTGACCGCCAAGCACGTCCCAGTAGTCACGCCGGAGGTCGATCCGCATGCGCGGTCCGCGCCACGTCCGCCTCACCGAGCCCCTCGTCCGCGAGCACGGCGAGCTCCGCCCCGCGAGCTGGGACGAGGCCCTCGACCGCGCCGCCGCGGGCTTCCGCGGCGTGCCGGGGAGCGCCTACGGGATGTTCTCCTGCTCGAAGGCGACGAACGAGATGAACTACGTCGCCCAGAAGTTCGCCCGGGTGGTGATGGGGTCCAACAACGTGGACTCCTGCAACCGCACTTGACACGCTCCCAGCGTCGTCGGTCTGACGGCGGTCTTCGGTGCCGGTGGTGGCACCAGCGCGTACGCGGAGGTCGAGGACACCGACCTCGTCCTGCTCTGGGGCTCGAACGCGCGCGAGACCCACCCCATCTACTTCCACCACGTGCTCGCCGGGCTGAAGCGCGGGGCCGAGCTCTACGTCGTCGACCCGCGGCGGACCGCCACCGCGAAGTGGGCGCGCGGGCACCTGCCCCTCGACGTCGGGACCGACATCGCGCTCGCGCACGCCATGGGCCGCGTGATCCTCGACGAGGGCCTGGAGAACCGGCCCTTCATCGAGCGCGCGACGACCGGGTTCGACGAGTACGTCGCCGCCGTCGAGCCGTGGACGCTCGAGCGCGCCGCACAGGTCACCGGCGTCGACGCCGGCCTGATCCGCGAGACCGCCCTGGCCTACGCGACCGCCGACCGCGCCCAGCTGTGCTGGACGCTCGGCATCACCGAGCACCACAACGCCGTCGACAACGTCCGGGCCCTCATCGACCTCGCGCTGCTCACCGGGCACGT
>NZ_JBVPVA010001152.1:0-2671 GCF_055612215.1 Actinomycetospora sp.
GCGGGCCGAGTCGGTGACGCCGAACGCGGCGAGCTCGGGCAGCGTCGTCCGCCCGATCGGCACCAGCCCGACCCGGCGCAGGGCCGCCACCAGGGTCCCGTCGGCGGCCGCGGGGCGGGTGAAGGCCCGGCTCCCCCAGCCGGTGACGTGGCCGGCGGCGTCGACGTCGTCCTTGACCGCGATCGGTGTCCCGAGCAGCGACGACGTCTCCCCGGCCGCCCGGCGGCGGTCGGCCTCACCCGCGGCGGCGAGCGCGGCCGGCTCGTCGAGCGCGGTGAAGGCGTTCAGCACGGCCGCCGCCCGCGCCCGCGCGAGCGCCGCCCGGGTCCGCTCCTCCGCCGACGCGTGCTCTTCCACAGCGGCGCACGCTAGCGGCACGATCGACCGGTGTTCCTGCTCGCCGCCGTCCCACCCCCGCTGCGGGGCGTCGTGCGCCGGCTCGCGGCCTACGACGAGGCGAGCGGCTCACCGGTCCGCCGCCGCCAGGCGCCGACCGGGGCCTGCACGCTGGTCCTCGGGCTCGGGGAGCCGCTGCGGGTCGACGACCGCTCCCTCGGGTCGTTCCTCGGCGGGCTGAGCGACACCGCCGCGGTGACCGAGTTCCGCGGGCACCAGGCGGGCGTGCAGGTGGACCTGTCGCCGCTGGGCCTGATGCGCCTGCTCGGCGCCCCCGGGCGGGAGGTGGGCGGGGTGCCGGTCGCCGCCGAGGACCTCGCCGCGGTCTCCGTGGCCGGGCGCGCGCTGGGCGCCCTGCCCACGCGGCTGGCCGCCCTCGAGAGCTGGTCGGCGCGCCTCGCCCACGTCACCGACACCCTGGCGGGTCTGCTCACCGACTCCGCCGCCGCGCCCGACCCGGAGGTCGCGCACGCCTGGCGTCGCCTCGCCCTCGCGCGGGGCCGCGTCCCGGTCCCGCTGCTGGCCGCCGAGGTCGGCTGGAGCCGGCGCCACCTCTCGCGGCGCTTCACCGCGCAGGTGGGGCTCGCGCCCACGACGACGGCCCGGGTGCTGCGCTTCCGGCACGCCGCGGACCTGCTCGTGCCGGGTCCCGGCGAGCCCGGTGCCCGCCCCCGACGCATCGCCGACGTCGCCGGGGACTGCGGGTACGCCGACCACGCCCACCTCGACCGCGAGTTCCGGGCGCTCGCCGGGTGCAGCCCGCAGGACTACGTCGCGGGGTGGGCCGCGGTGGGCGTCGACGCCGCGGAGATCGAACGCGTCTGAGGTCCCCGACGTCCAAGACGCCGCACCGGAGCCCCGTCCACCATCAGCGGATGATCGTGACCACGCTGCGCAGTGACGACGTCCTCGCCCACGCCCGCTTCCTGACCGACGTCCTGGGCCTGACCCCCGGCCATGTCTCCGAGGGCCACGCCGAGCTCTTCTGGGGCGGCGGCGCCGTCCTGCTCGGCCCCCGGCGGGCCGACGACGCCTGGGACACCGGCCGCGCCGTGACCTACCTCGTCCTCGACGACCCCGACGGCCACCACGCCCGCGTCGTCGCCGCCGGCGGCGAGGTCGTCAGCGAGCTCACCGACCAGCCGTACGGGTCCCGGGAGTTCGCGGTCGCCGACTCCGAGGGCAACCGCTGGGTGTTCGGGACCTATCGGCCGACACCGCCGGCGTCGTGATCCGCGGGCGGGGTGACCGCCCGCCGTCACCACGCGGGCACGGCCCGTACGGGGTCTGGCCACGCCCGCCGACCGGCGCCACGATGGCCGCCCCGGGGGCCGGACCGCCCGGGACGACCGACCGCCGCCGACCACTGTGAGGAACCCCGATGGGCACCACCCTGAACCCGTACCTGCACTTCACCGACACCGCCCGGAGCGCGCTCGAGTTCTACCGCGACGTCTTCGGCGGCACCCTCAACGTCATGACCTTCGGGGACATGGGCACCGAGGGCCCGGAGGCGGAGAAGGTCATGCACGGCCAGCTGGACACGCCCAGCGGTTTCACGCTGATGGCCTCCGACACCCCCGAGGGGATGACCCGCCCCGAGGGGGCCGGCATCTCGGTGAGCCTGTCCGGCGACCAGGCCGAGGAGCTGCGCGGGTACTACGAGCGGCTCTCCGGGAGCGGCACCGTCACGATGGCGCTCGAGAAGCAGATGTGGGGCGACGAGTTCGGCATGTGCACCGATCGCTTCGGCGTCGACTGGCTGGTCAACATCGCGGGTTCCGCCACGTAGGGGCCCAGCAGAAGGGTCCGACTGGTCCTGTCGGTGCCGGACGTCCGAGGCGGTCGGTGACCCGGACGCTTGCCTTAGTGTCGGAGACACTAGTACCTTCGACACCATGACCCAGCGGTCCGGACTCGCCCTCGCGGTGCTCGCGCTCGCCGTCGAGGAACCGATGCACCCGTACCGCATGCAGCAGCTCATCCGGGAGCGCGGCAAGGACCGCGTGGTCAACGTCGGTCAGCGCTCCCAGCTCTACAAGACCATCGACCGCCTCGCGCGCGACGGCCTGCTCGCCGAGCACGCGGTCGAGCGCGAGGCGACGCGTCCGGAGCGGACGGTCTACACCGCGACCGACGCCGGGCGCCGGGCCGCGACCGAGTGGACCGTCGACATGCTCGTGGCCCCGCGCCCGGAGTTCGGCGAGTTCGCCGCGGCCCTGGCCTACCTCCCGCTCGTCACGGTCACCGAAGCCCTCGCCGCGCTGCGCGCACG
>NZ_JBVPVA010001159.1:0-1689 GCF_055612215.1 Actinomycetospora sp.
GTGTTGGGCGCGCTCATCGGCGGGACGAGCTACGCGATCGGCTTCACCGCGGCGGCGCTGGCCCCGGTGCTGGCGATCGCCGTGGTGCCGGTGGCCGCCGAGGCGCGGCGGCGCCTAGACCAGGAAGCGGAAGGCCGGTGACCCCGGTTCGAGCACCTCGATCTGCAGCGGCGAGCGCGCCATCCGCTCGAGCAGCGGCTCGTAGTCCGCGCGCTGCCCGATCTCGACACCGACGAGTGCCGGCCCCGACTCGCGGTTGTCGCGCTTGACGTACTCGAAGCGCGTGACGTCGTCGTCCGGGCCGAGGACCTCGTCGAGGAAGCGGCGCAGCGCGCCCGGCTCCTGCGGGAACTCGACGAGGAAGTAGTGCTTGAGGCCCTGGAAGCGCAGCGAGCGCTCGATGACCTCGGCGTAGCGGGAGACGTCGTTGTTGCCGCCGGAGAGGATGGCGACGACCGTCTCGCCCGGCGTCAGGTCCAGCTCCGGCCCGTCGGCGCGCAGCGCCGCGCCCGCCAGGGCGCCCGCGGGCTCGGCGATGATGCCCTCGGTCTGGTAGAGCGCGAGCATCTCGGTGCAGACCAGGCCCTCGTCGACGGCGATCACCTGCGCGCCCGAGCGCCGGATCATCGGGAAGGTGACCGCACCGGCCTTGCGGACCGCGGCGCCGTCGACGAACCGGTCGAACCCGTCCTCGTCGAGCACCACGGGGGTGCCCGCGTGCAGCGCGGCCGCCACGTTGCGCGCCCCCGCCGGCTCGACCCCGATCACCCGGGTCCGTGGGTACGCGGACGCCAGCCACGTCGCGGTGCCCGCCAGCAGCCCGCCGCCGCCCACCGGCACGACGACGACGTCGGGCGCGTGCCCGAGCTGCTCGACGACCTCCGCGACCACCGTGGCCTGGCCGGCCACCGTCCGGCTGTCGTCGAAGGCCGGCACCAGCGTCGCGCCGGTCTCGCCGGCGAAGGCCGTGGCCGCCGACGAGGCCTCGTCGTAGGTGTCGCCCTGGACCACGAGGTCGACCATGTCGCCGCCGAGCGCCGCGATCCGCTCGCGCTTCTGCCGGGGGGTGGTGGACGGGATGAGCACCCGGCCGTGGACCCGGTGGGCCTGGCAGGCGAACGCGAAGCCCTGGGCGTGGTTGCCGGCCGAGGCGCACACGACGCCGGCGGCGCGGGCCTCGTCGTCGAGCTGGGAGATGAGGTTGTACGCGCCGCGCAGCTTGTAGGAGCGGCCGACCTGCAGGTCCTCGCGCTTGAACCACACGTCCGCGCCGGAGGCGGCGGACAGGCGCGGGTTCGGCTGCAGCGGCGTCAGCTCCGCGATGCCGGTGAGACGCTCCGCGGCCTCGAGCACCTGCTTCTCGAACGCCGTCCCGTCCCCGCCCGCCATCGCACTGCTCCCTGATCGTCTGGTCCGAACGGCTCATGGTAGGTCGCGACCGCGACGCCCCGGCCGAGCGCCCTCCCGGGCGGACGCGTCGGGCCACACGGGAGCCCCCGGATATCGTGGTGGGCGACCAGGACGGCGAGCCCGGAAGGACGCAGTAGAGCGATGACCGAGACGATCGAGTTCCAGGCCGAGGCCCGTCAGCTGCTGCAGCTGATGATCCACTCGATCTACTCCGACAAGGACGTGTTCCTGCGGGAGCTGATCTCCAACGCCTCGGACGCGCTGGACAAGCTGCGGATG
>NZ_JBVPVA010001176.1:0-4254 GCF_055612215.1 Actinomycetospora sp.
ATCCGCAGCGGATGCACCGCGTCCGGGCCCGGGTCGTCCGCGGCCGGGAAGTGGTCGGATGCGGGCTGGTCGCCCAGGTCGAGCACCACGCGGCCGGCGGTACCGCCGCACCAGCGGCAGGAGACTGCACGGGACCGCGGCTCACCGGCGTCGTCGGTAGGAAGGGCGTCCACGAGCTAATCCTCCCCGCGGGGCGGGGGCGCCGGACGGCCGGGGTCGGTGTTGCAGGATGGCGCCATGGAGGTTCGCACGAGCGAGATCGACGGTGTCCTGGTGTTCGTCCCCACCCCGCACCGCGACGACCGGGGACTGTTCACGCGCACGTTCGACACCGCGATCGCGGCGGAGCACGGCGTCGACCTGGGCCCGGTGGCCCAGGACAGCCAGTCCCGGTCCCGCGCCGGGACGATCCGCGGTCTGCACGGCCGGCGCGGCGCGGGCGAGGCGAAGCTGGTGCGGGCGGCGCACGGCGCGGTGCACGACGTCCTCGTCGACGCCCGCCCCTCGTCACCGACGTTCGGGACGGTCGCCTCGTTCCGGCTCGACGACGAGGAGTTCTGGCACCTCTACGTGCCCGCCGGGCTGCTGCACGGGTTCCAGGCCCTCACCGACGCCGACGTCTGCTACCGGATCGACACCCCGCACGCGCCGGGCGAGGACGTCGGGGTCGCCCACGACGACCCCGACCTCGCCATCGCCTGGCCGCTCGAGGTCACCGCGATCTCCGAGCGGGACCGCACGGCGGGGTCCTGGAAGGACCTGCGGGCCCAGCTCGGAGCGTGATCGGGGCGGCGCTCAGCCCACCGGGCGCAGCGTCGCGTCGAGCGTCCCGGCGGCCTGGCGGGCGGCCAGGACGGCGAGGCGGGTGAAGCGCCGGTCGAACGCCTCCTGGGTGAGCCCGCGCGCCCGGTACTCGCGGAGCAGCTCGGCCGCGCCGTCGCCCACCGACCACTCGCAGCGGAACTCCGGGATCATCTTCTCGATCTTGGTGAAGTCCACGCGGTAGGAGCGCGGGTCGCCGCCGGTCTCGCCGGTCACGAGCAGCTCGGCCTCGGGGACGACGACCTTGACCGCCTCGGCGATGTCGCGGACCTGCACGTTGTTCTCGGTGTTCCCGACGTTGAACGCCTGCCCGCGCACGACGTCGGCCGGCGCCTCCATGGCGGCGATCGCGGCCGAGACGATGTCGCGGCCGTGGCACAGCGGGCGCCACGGCGTGCCGTCGCTCATGACCTTGATGACCCCGGAGAGCACCGCGTGCCCGACGAGGTTGTTGAGCACGATGTCGGCGCGCAGCCGGGGCGAGAAGCCGAACGCGGTCGCGTTGCGCATCGACACCGGAACGAAGTCGGCGTCGGCGAGGTCGACGAGGTCGGCCTCCACGCGCACCTTCGACTCCGCGTACGGGGTCACCGGCTTCATCGGGGCGTTCTCGTCCAGGACGTCGTCGGTGCCCGAGGCGCCGTACACCGAGCACGTCGAGGCGTAGACGAACCGCCCGACGCCGGCCTCCTTGGCCAGCGTCGCGAGCCGCGTCGAGGCGTGGTGGTTGATGTCGTAGGTGTGCTCGGGGGCGAGCGAGCCCAGCGGGTCGTTCGACAGGGCCGCGAGGTGGATCACGGCGTCGAACCCGCGCAGCTGGTCCACCGTCACGTCGCGGAGGTCGACGGCGAGGGACGGCGGGTCCGGGCGCTCCAGCTCGCCGAGGACGCAGTCGGCGTAGAGCCCGGAGTCGAGCCCGGTGACCTCGTGGCCGGCGGCGGCCAGCATGCCGCTTCCGAGCGTGCCCAGGTACCCCTGGTGGCCGGTGAGCAGGACGCGCATGGCGCGGTCTCCCTTCGTGTGGGCGGTACCAGCCTGGCTCAGGCGGGTGCGCCCACGAGCAGGCGGGTGGGGTGGAAGCCCTCGGCGTAGCGGCGGCCGGCCTGGACGCCGCGGATGCGCGCGAGGCCCCGGAAGGCCTCGTCGTCGAACCAGCTGCGGGCGACCTGCGAGGGGTAGTGCGCGTGGAGGAGGCGGATCTTCTCGTCGACGACGTCGGGCTCGAGCGGCCAGAGCAGCGGCGGCTGCGCCAGGTCGGGCTCGGCCTTGAGGATCTCGTAGCCCAGGGCGAGGTGGTCGCGGAAGACCGTCGGGACGAGGCGGGCCAGCTCGCGGTGGTCCTGGTGGTCGTCGGCGCGGTGGCCGGCGAGTACGAGATCGGGCTCGCAGGTCCGCCGGAACGCCTCGAGCTGTTCCTTCGCCCAGTTCCAGTGGACCGGCAGCCGGCCGTCGGGCATGTCGAGGATGGTGACGGCGAGGTCGGCGCCGGGGCAGAACGCGGCGAGCGCGGCCCGCTCCTCGTCCTCCCGCGGGGTCCCGGCGCCGGAGAGCACCAGCGCCCGCACGCGGAGCCCGGGACGCGCCCGGCACAGCGTCAGGAGGGTGCCGCCGGCGCCGATCGGGATGTCGTCGCAGTGCGCCCCGAGCAGGACGAGCTCGTCGAGCCGCTCCGGGACCAGCGGCCGCATCAGGACTGCAGGTGCTGGGTGACGAGGCTCTCGAGCGGCGGCAGGTCGGGCTCGTGCTTCTCCCACAGCATCCAGGGACGGGTCCCGGCGCGGTAGGCGGCCTCGAGCTGGTTGCGCTCCTTGAGCGTGTCCGCCGGGAGCCAGAAGCCCTCGTACGGGTAGCCCATGAGCTTGCCCTCGGCGGCCAGGGCCGTGCAGGCGTCGCCGACGAGGTCGCCGTTCTCGGGGATGCGGTCGATCACCGAGGGCCGCAGCACGAAGTAGCCGCCGTTCTCCCGCACCCCCATGTCCGTCACGGGGTGGATCGAGGTGATCCGGTCGTCGTCGTCCGACTCGACGATGTGGAAGACCGCCTGGGGCAGCACCGCGAGCAGGGCGGCCTCGGCGTCGGAGTCGGCGAAGCGCTTGACCATCTGGTCGAGCGGGGCGTCGGTGAGGACGTCCGCGTAGTTGGCCAGGAACATCTCCTCGTCGGCGAGCAGGTGGCGCACGCGGCGCAGCCGCTCACCGATCGGCGACTCCAGCCCGGTGTGGACGAAGTGGATCGTCCAGTCGGCGATGTCCGACCCGCCGAGCTCGAGCTCGCCCTCGCGCAGGACGAAGTCGTTCGACTCGGTCTCGCGGTAGTTGAGGAAGTAGTCCTTGATGTGGTGGGCGCCGTACCCCAGGCACAG
Source organism: Actinomycetospora sp. (assembly GCF_055612215.1). NCBI lineage: Bacteria > Bacillati > Actinomycetota > Actinomycetes > Pseudonocardiales > Pseudonocardiaceae > Actinomycetospora > Actinomycetospora sp. The sequence goes on from NZ_JBVPVA010001176.1 coordinate 3,185, forward strand.
GACGAACTCCTTGTGCCCGAAGTGCGCGTAGTACCGCATCACGTGCCAGATGAGGGGTCGGGGACCGACCATCTGCATGGGCTTGGGGACGTCGGAGTCCCCGTCGCGCATGCGCATGCCGAATCCGCCGCAGAACAGGACGACCTTCACAGCGATTCCTTCGGTCGTTCGGGGGCGGGGGGAGTCACCGCGCGGAGGTGGCCGCCGCCGATCCCGCGGTGACGGTGCCCGTCGCCGGGTCGACGACCTCGAGGGCGGGGATCGGGAACACGAGCCTGCCGCCCCATTCCGCGACGGGCGCGAGCTGGGTGGTGATCTCCTCGCGGAGGTTCCAGGGCAGCACGAGCACGTAGTCCGGCCGGTCGGCGTCGATGCGCTCCGGCTCGTGGATCGGGATCCGGGTGCCGGGCGTGTAGCGCCCGTGCTTGTACGGGTTCCGGTCCACCGTGTAGGCGAGAAGGTCGGGACGGATGCCGCAGTAGTTCAGCAGCGTGTTGCCCTTGCCCGGCGCGCCGTAGCCGACGACGGTCTCCCCGCGGTCGGCGGCGTCGATGAGGAAGCGCACCAGGTCGTTGCGGATGCGCGAGACGTCGCGGGCGAAGCCGGCGTGTCCCTCGACGGTGTCGAGCCCGGCCGCGGCCTCCTGCGCGAGCACGTCGGCGACGGCGGGCGACGCCGCCACGCCCAGCTCGCTCGGCCGCGCCCAGAGGCGGATGGAGCCGCCGTGGGTGGGCACCAGCTCGACGTCGACGACGTCCAGGCCACCCGAGGCGAGGGCCCGGATCGCGGTGCCGACCGTGTAGTACTGGAAGTGCTCGTGGTAGATCGTGTCGAACTGGTTGAGCGCCACCAGGGTCAGCAGGTGCTGCACCTCGATCGACACCCAGCCGTCGTCGGCGACCATCGCGCGCAGGCCCTGCGTGAAGCCCACGACGTCGGGGATGTGCGCGTAGACGTTGTTCGCGACGACGAGGTCGGCCGGCCCGTGCTCGGCGCGCACCGCCGCGCCGGTCTCCGGCGAGAGGAACGCGGTCACGGTCGGGACGCCCTTGGCGCGAGCGGCGTCACCG
>NZ_JBVPVA010000162.1:0-12208 GCF_055612215.1 Actinomycetospora sp.
AGCGCGTCGACGTCGACGGAACCGTCCTCGGCGTAGGGCAGCGCGACCTCGCCCAGCGCCGCGCCCTGGCCCAGCGGGAACCACAGGTCGAACAGCGCGTCGAAGGTCTGCCGTTGCCCGGAGCGGCGCAGCAGCGCGGCCGCCAGTCCCTCGCGCAGGTGCTCGCGGCGCAGCAGGTCGATCTCGGCCATGACCGCCGCCGCGTCGACGGTCTCCCCCGGCCCGACGTCGACGTGGTGGGTGCGCAGCGCCTGCACGAAGTCGACGAGGTGGGCGGGCAGTCCTCCCGGGGCGAGCGGAGCGACGGGGGAAGCCCTTCTCGGGGTGCTCATCAGTTCAGGCGGAGCTCCGACGAGGCCTTGACCAGGTCGGAGCGGTGCTTGAGGACGACGCCGAGGCTGGTGCGCACCGCGTCGTCGTCGAGGGTGTCGAGGCCGAGCGCGACGAGCGTGCGCGCCCAGTCGATCGTCTCGGACACCGACGGCGCCTTGCGCAGGTCCAGCCCGCGCAGCACCCCGATGATCCGCACGAGCTGCTCGGCCAGGGCCTCCGGCAGCTGCGGGACCCGGGAGGCGACGATCCGGCGCTCGAGCTCGGCGTCGGGGAAGTCCAGGTGCAGGAACAGGCAGCGCCGCTTGAGGGCCTCGGAGAGCTCGCGGGTGGCGTTGGAGGTGAGCAGCGTGAACGGCCGCTGGGTGGCCGTGATGGTGCCGAGCTCGGGGACGGTCACCTGGAAGTCGCCGAGCACCTCCAGCAGCAGGCCCTCGACCTCGACGTCGGCCTTGTCGGTCTCGTCGACCAGGAGCACCGTCGGTCCGTCCCGCCGGATCGCGGTGAGCAGCGGGCGGGTGAGCAGGAACTCCTCGGAGAAGACGTCGTCGCGGGCGTCGTCCCACTGCTCGCCCTGGCTGGCCTGGATGCGCAGCAGCTGCTTGGCGTGGTTCCACTCGTAGAGCGCGCGGGCCTCGTCGATGCCCTCGTAGCACTGCAGGCGGACCAGCCCGGCGCCGGTCGACTCGGCCACCGCGCGGGCCAGCTCGGTCTTCCCGACGCCGGCGGGGCCCTCGACGAGCAGCGGCTTGCCGAGGCGGTCGGCGAGGAACACCGTGGTGGCGACGGCGGTGGAGGCGAGGTACCCGACGTCGGCGAGCCGGGTCGCGACGTCGTCGACGGAGTCGAAGAACGTCGTGCGGCCGGTCGAGTCGGTACCCACGGGACCGCATCCTGCCCGCTGATCGGCCGCTTGTCCGCTCCTGGTGGCGTCGACCGCGCAACGGCCTGCGGAACGGCGCACCATGGGTGGGATGACGACCACGGAGCCCGCGCCCCTCGCCCGTCTCGAGGACGACGCCCCGACCACCCGGCTGAGCATCCCCGGGCTCGGCACCCTCGAGCTCTCGCGCCCGGAGCTGGCCTTCGTCGGCGGGATCGCGGTCATGGGCGTCCTCGGCCTGCTCGAGTGGCCCATCGCGGTCGTCCTCGGTGCCGGCCACCTGCTCGCCGCCGACCGGAGCAACCGGGCCGCCCGCGCGCTGGGGCAGGCGATGGAGGAGGCGGAATAGGCCCGCGGGCCGTCCATGGCACGCTGACGCCCGATGACGGCGCAGCGCACGGGCGTCGGCACCCTCGACGCCCCGCCGTCGCCGGGGCCGCCGAGCGCCCCGGGATCCCGGGCCCTCCGCCCGATCCCGCGCCTGCTGCTCGCCGTCGGCGTCGCCCTCGTGGTCACCGCCGGGCTGGTGGCCCGGCTCGGCCTCGTCGGCGGGGACGCCGTCGGGGCCGCCGACAACGCCGACGGCGCCCGCCTGTTCTGCGTGGTCGGGCTCGTCCCGGACGCCACGGACCGGGTCGCATCGGGCCACGGCGTCGTCGTCACAGAGTTCCGGACCGGCGGGCCGGGCTGCCGCGTCCCCGCCCCGGTCACCTCGGCCCGGGTCGTGCTGGAGACGACGTTCTCGCTCGCCGCCCGCCTCGACCGCTCCCCGCCCGCCCCGGACGGCACCACACGGTTCAGCCTCGAGTGGCTCGGCACGGCCTACACGGTCCTGCTCGGTCTCGGGGCGGGCCTCGCGACGTGGGCGGTCGCCGGGGCGAGCGCGCGACGCCGGACGGGCCGGGTGCTGCTCGTCGTCGTGCCCCCGCTCGTCCCGCTGCTCGCCGTGCCCTGGTGGACCCGGTTCCTGGTGTCGGCCTACGGCGAACCGGCGGGCCTGCTCGGCGCCGCGTGGCTCGCCTGGGGCGTACTGGCGGTCGCCCTGACCCCCGCGCGGGACCGGGTCGTGCGTGCGTCGGCGCTCGGCCTGGCCGTCCTCGGCGGGGTCGTCGCGGTCACCGCGAAGCCGGGCTTCCTGCCCGTCGGGGTCGTGACGGTGCTCGCCTGCCTGTGCGTCACCGTCGGCACCCGCCGCTGGTGGCGGCGCGTGCCGGGCCTCGTCGCGGCGCTCGTCGTGGTCGCGCTCGCGCTGTCGCCCGTGCTCGCGGGGCTCCGCTACCAGGACGAGCTCTACGAGGTCCCGAACACCCACGACCTGGTCTTCACCGCGATCCTGCCCGAGTCGGGGCCGGCGGCCCTCCCGGCGCTCGGGCTGCCCCCGGAGGACTGGCGGGCCTGGGGCGAGCACTCCTACCTGCACGGCGGCCGGGACGTGACGGGCTGGGACGAGACCCCCGGGCCGCGGACGAGGGAGATCCGCGCGGCCGCCCGCCACTGGGTGGCGACGCACCCGGCGGTCGCGGCGGCGATGCTGCGCCGCGGCCTGGACGCGACCCTCCGCCCCCAGGTGCCCTACCTGGCGTCCACGACGGCGGGCCCCCGCACGGTCAGCGGGTCGGTCCCGATGGGACCGGTGCCCGAGGGCGACCAGCACATGGGCGTCACGTTCGCCTACCTCGACGGGCTGCCGGGACGGTGGGTGCCGCCCACGGTCGTCGTCGTGGCCCTGCTGGCGGCGGCGTCGACGGTGCTCCTCCCCCGCCCCTCCCGGCGGCTCGGCGGCGTCCGGGGGCTGCTGCGCGCGGCCGGGGTGCTCGCCGCGGCGGGCGTCGGGACCGTCGCACTCGCCACGCTCGGCGACGGGTACGTCGAGCTGGCCAAGCACGTGTGGCTGGGCTCCTACCTGCTGCTCGTGACGGCGACGGTGCTGGTCGGGGCCCTGGTGGCGCTGGTGGTCACGCGCCCGGGCGCTCCCACATCGTGACGCGGACGAGGGCGAGGAACCCGAGCCGGCAGTAGACGCCCTGGCCGTCGTCGCTGGCGAGGAGCACCGCGGGCAGCTCGGGGGCCACGTCGAGGACGGCGGCGGTGATCGCCGCGCCGAACCCCCGCCGGCGGGCCGGCGCGAGCGTGGCGACCCAGTCGACCTCGACGATCCCGTGGTGCACCGAGGCGCCCGCCGTCGCCACCGGCACGCCGTCGGCGTACCCCACCCGCAGGTGCGACGACGCGGCGAGGGCGAGGTCGGCGATCGCGGGGGCACCCGCCTCCGCCAGCCCGTGGGCGGCGACGAGGACGCGCCCGAAGTCGGCGAGGGTGGTGGCGTCGGTGACGGCCCGGACGTCGAGGCCGGGTGCGGGCGATGGGGTCGGCCCGGGCGGGCGGAGCATCAGCGGGGGGTGGCCGACGCGGACGAGGCCGTGGGCGGCCAGGTCGGGCGTCGGGAACACCGAGAGCACCACCCACCACCGCTCCGGCGGGAAGAACGCGGCCGCCGCGGCGACCACGCCCGGCCACTCGGCCTCGGCGAGCGGACGGGTGGCGACGACGGCGTTGTCGTAGCCGTACGGCGAGCGCAGGTCGGCCATGCGCGCGCCGTCCACCCACTTCTGTCGGCCACCGGTGCGGGCCGCCGTCGTCGCCATCCGCTCGACGTGGGCCAGTACGAAGCGCCGGGCGATCGTGTCGCCCGCGGGGACGCCGGGCTCCCACCCCGTGGTCAGGTCCGCCGTGTCCATGCCGGGATGCTCCCGCTCGGGTGACCCGGGTCACAAGCCGCCGGTCAGCCGCCGGATCCCCCGGACCCGCCCACGGTGTCGGGCCCCTGTGCCACCGTGGATCCCATGACGGTGTCCTCGCCCACCCACCCCGATCCGGCTGTGACCGACCTGCGCGCCGACGCCGAGGCCACCCTCCAGCGGCTCGCGGGCCCGGACGCCACGCTGCGCGAGGACCAGTGGCGGGCGATCGAGGCGCTCGTGGCGCAGGGGCGGCGGGCGCTCGTCGTGCAGCGCACCGGCTGGGGGAAGTCGGCGGTGTACTTCGTCGCCACCGCCCTGCTGCGCGCTCGCGGCAAGGGGCCGACGGTGATCGTCAGCCCGTTGCTCGCGCTGATGCGCAACCAGATCGAGGCGGCCGCGCGCGCCGGCATCCACGCGGTGACGGTGAACTCGGCCAACACCGAGGGCTGGCAGGAGGTCTACGCGCAGGTCCGGGCCGGCGAGGTCGACGTGCTGCTCGTGAGCCCGGAGCGCCTCAACAACCCCGAGTTCCGCGACCAGGTGCTCCCCGAGCTCTCCCGCACCGCGGGCCTGCTGGTCGTCGACGAGGCGCACTGCATCTCCGACTGGGGGCACGACTTCCGGCCCGACTACCGCCGGCTGCGCACCCTGATCTCCGAGCTCCCCGACGGCGTGCCGGTGCTGGCCACCACGGCGACGGCGAACGACCGCGTGACCACCGACGTGGCCGACCAGCTCGGGGTGAGCGTCGGTCAGGGCGAGGCGCTGGTGCTGCGCGGCGAGCTCGACCGCGAGTCCCTGCACCTGGGCGTGCTGTCGCTGCCCCGGGGGACCGACCGGTTCGCCTGGCTCGCGCAGCACCTCGACGACCTGCCGGGCTCGGGCATCGTCTACACGCTCACCGTCTCCACCGCGGAGGAGCTCGCCGCGTTCCTGCGCGAGCGCGGGCACGCCGTCGCGGCCTACACGGGCAAGACCGACCCGGCCGAGCGGGAGCGCATCGAGGACGACCTGCTGGCCAACCGGGTGAAGGCGCTGGTCGCCACGAGCGCGCTCGGGATGGGGTTCGACAAGCCCGACCTGGGGTTCGTCGTGCACCTCGGGGCGCCGCAGTCGCCCGTCGCCTACTACCAGCAGATCGGCCGCGCGGGCCGCGGGGTGGAGCGGGCCGAGGTCCTGCTGCTGCCCGGCCCGGAGGACCGCGACATCTGGGCGTACTTCGCCTCGCTCGCCTTCCCGGCCGAGCCGCAGGTCCGGGTCGCGCTGTCGGTGCTGGGCGACGCCGGGCGGCCGATGTCGACGGCCGCGCTCGAGCCGCGGGTCGAGCTCTCCCGCGGGCGCCTCGAGATGATGCTCAAGGTGCTCGACACCGACGGCGCCGTGAAGCGCGTCAAGGGCGGCTGGGAGGCCACCGGCGCGTCCTGGGAGTACGACGGGGCCCGCTACACCGGCCTCGCGAAGGCACGGCGGGCCGAGCAGCAGGCGATGCTCGACTACATCGCCACCGACGGCTGCCGGATGGAGTTCCTCCGCCGCCAGCTCGACGACCCGGGCGCCGAGCCGTGCGGGCGCTGCGACAACTGCACCGGCCGCCACCAGGACCCGACCATCGGCGAGGACGTGCGGGTGCAGGCCCAGGAGGTGCTGGACCGCCCCGGGGTCCCGCTCGCCCCGCGCAAGCAGTGGCCCTCGGGGATGGACGCCCTCGACGTCCCGCTCAAGGGCAAGATCAAGCCCGAGGAGGCCGCCGAGGAGGGCCGGGCGATCGGACGGCTCACCGACGTCGGCTGGGGCCCGCGCCTGCGCCCGCTGCTGCGCGGCGACGACCTCGCGCCCGACGCGGTGATCGACGCGGCCGTCGAGGTCCTCAAGGCCTGGGACTGGGCGGCGCGGCCGTCCGGGGTGGTGTGGCTGCCGAGCCGGGAGCGCCCGGCGCTGGTTGAGAGCTTCGCCCAGCGGATCGCCTCGATCGGCCGGCTGCCGCTGCTCGGGGCGCTGGCCGACGCCGCGCCGCCCCGCTACGTCGACCCCGAGGACGACGCCGAGCCCGAGCAACCGAACTCCGCGCAGCGGCTGGCCGAGGTCTACCGGCGGCTGTCCGTCCCGTCCGCGGTCGCGCCCTCCGGGCCGGTCCTGCTCGTCGACGACGTCACCGACTCCGGTTGGACGCTCACCGTCGCGGCGATGCTGCTGCGCCGGGCCGGGGCCACCGCCGTCCTGCCGCTCACGATCACGACGACCGGCTGAGCCCCTCCGCCCACCCGCGCAGGGTCCACTCGGCGACCGCGCCGCTGGTGACGAACGGATCGCCGACGACGAACTCCTCGGCGGCCTCCCGGGTGGTGAAGACCGCCATCGCGCTGCCGTCGAAGGGCTCGGTGAGCGGGCCGGCCATGAGGACGAGGCCGCGCGCCGTGAACTCCTGCAGCCGGGCAACGTGCGCGGGCCCGTGCTCCAGGACGAGCGGGAGGAAATCGGGGACGCCGCGGTAGGTCGTCACCCAGCAGGTCGGGGCGGGCGGTTCCATGCGGGTCATCGTCCCGCCGGTCGGGCGTCCCGGCGAGGGGCGCTCCTCGCCGATGGAGCCGACCGAAGGGACCCCTCGCTCAGGACCGCCCCCACACCGACACGCCGGCGCTGGACGTGGCCCCATGGGCCGACCAGAGTGGCGGAGCACCCCCTGCCCGGAAGGACCCTGGTGGACACCCGCGCCAACACCGTCGACGGCGTCGTGCGCCGCAGCGCGCGCCGCACGCCCGACCGCACCGCCCTGGTCTTCGCCGACCGGTCCTGGACCTACCGCGAGCTCGACGACGCGGTCAGCCGGGCCGCCGGGTGGCTGCGCGGGCTCGGCCTCGGGCAGGGCGACCGGGTCGCCGCCTACGGCCGCAACTCCGACGCCTACCTGCTGAGCTTCCTCGGCGCGGCCCGCCTCGGCGCGGTCCACGTACCGATCAACTACGCGCTGACCGGCGAGGAGCTGGCGTACCTGGTCGAGCAGTCCGGCAGCAGGGTGCTGATCGTCGACCCGCAGCTCGCCGTCCACGTCGAGGCCCTCGCGACCCGCCCCGGTCAGGTCGTCCCCATGCGCGACGCGCCGGGCAGCCTGCTCGAGGCCGCCCGCACCGGGGAGGTCCCCGACCTCGAGGACGTCACCGTCGCCGACTCCGACCTGGTCCAGCTGCTCTACACCAGCGGCACCACGTCGAAGCCCAAGGGCGCGATGATGACCCACCGCGGGCTGGTCCACGAGTACGTCTCGGGCATCCACGCCCTGGAGATGACCGAGGACGACGAGCCGCTGCACGCGATGCCGCTCTACCACTCGGCCGGGATGCAGCTGTTCATGCTCCCCTACCTCGCCGTCGGCGCGACCAACCACCTGATGGAGGCGCCCGACGTCCCGGAGATCCTCCGCCGCATCGAGGCCGACCGGATCGGGGCGCTCTTCCTCGCGCCGACGGTGTGGGTGCCCGCGGTGAACCACCCCGACTTCGCCACCCGCGACCTGTCGAGCCTGCGCAAGGCGTTCTACGGCGCGTCGATCATGCCCGGCCCGATCCTCGCCCGGCTGCGCGAGCAGCTGCCCGGCCTCGGGGCCTACAACTGCTTCGGCCAGTCCGAGATCGGCCCGCTCGCGACCGTCCTGCAGCCGGCGGAGCACGACGAGCGCCCCGACTCGTGCGGGCGCCCGGTGCTCTTCGTCGAGCTGCGGGTCATCGACGACGCGGGGAACGACGTCGAGCCGGGCGGGTCCGGCGAGGTCGTCTACCGCTCCCCGCAGCTCTGCGAGGGCTACTGGGACAAGCCCGAGGAGACCGCCGAGGCGTTCCGCGACGGGTGGTTCCACTCCGGGGACCTGGTGCGGATCGACGAGCAGGGCTTCATCACGGTCGTCGACCGCATCAAGGACGTCATCAACACCGGCGGCATCCTCGTGGCCTCCCGCGAGGTGGAGGACGCGCTCTACACGCACCCGGCGGTCGCGGAGGTCGCCGTCATCGGCACCCCCGACGACCGGTGGATCGAGGCGGTGACGGCGTTCGTCGTGCTGCGCGAGGGCCGGGACCCGGGCGGCGTCGACACCGAGGGGCTGATCGCCCACGCCAAGGAACGGCTGGCGCGGTTCAAGGTCCCCAAGACGGTCCACCTCGTCGACGAGCTGCCCCGCAACCAGTCGGGCAAGCTCCTCAAGCGCGTGCTGCGCGAGAAGGTCTGAGCCCCGCCGTGCCCGCCACGCCCACGACGCCGTTGCCGCCGACCTGGTTCGTCCGCGGCGGCTGGTGGTTCGTGGTGCACGTGGGCAGCCTCGGCATCCTCGCCGCCGTCCCCTTCACGCACGCCGCGGTCCGCTCGCGCCGCATCGGGCACGCGGTCCTCGCGGGCGTCGTCCTGGTGATGACGATGCTCGCGTTCCTGCTCGTCGGGACGGCCGAGCACGACGCGGCCGGCCACGTCGTCGGGTTCGCCGCCCACCTCGGCGGCACCCTGTTCGGCCTGATCCTGCTCGCCGGGCTGGTCGGGCTCGTCGTCGTGCGCGCGCAGGTCTACGACCCGCGCCCACCTCGTCCCCCGGCACGGGCGATCCAGCCGGCCCACGCGCGGGCCCTCGCCGCCCGCGCGCGCCGGGACGAGGCCCGCCGCCTCGTCGTCGCCGACCCGCTGCTCGCCCGGGAGCTGCGCATCGGGCGGCCCGACCTGGCCCCCAAGTACGACGACGGCGGCCTCGTGGACCTCAACGCCGCGCCCGCGCGGGTGGTGGCCGCGGTCTGCGGCATCGACCCGGTCCAGGCCGTGCGGATCGTCCAGGCCCGCCAGGCGGCCGGGCGGTTCGCCGCTGTCGACGACGTCTTCGCCTGGGCCGATCTGCCCATCGGGCTCTGGGACCAGGTGCGCGACCGCGCCGTCGTGCTCTGAGCCCGTGCCGTCACACGGATCCCACGAGATACCAGGGACCGGGGGACCCGGTGCGCACGGCCACGAACGGGCGACGTAGCGTCGCTGGATCGATCCGCTGACCTCGCTCCCCCGTCCGCGGCGCGGCGCCGCGCGACGGGACCGTGTCCTCACCACGGTGGCAGGCCTTCCCGGAGCCCTGACGCACGCCGCGACCGACCTGCGCGCGCTCGCGATCCCGCGACGCGTCGCCGTCCCGCTCGCCGCCGGGGGGCTCGCCGCCACGGTGACGGTGCTGGGCCTCGCGCTGCGCATCGGGCTCCTCCGGCTCCCGCTGCTCGGGGGCGCGCTCCTCGGCGTCGGCGACAACGGCGACGCCTACCGCCTCTTCTGCACGGCGGGCCTCACCCCGGACACGCCGAGCCGCTTCACGCTGTGGCGCGGCGTCGTCGTCACCGCCTTCACCACCGGGGCGACGCCGTGCACCGCGGCGCCGTCGTCGTCGGCGACGCTGCTCGGACTCGTCGTGCCCGACGGCCCCGGCCTGTGGTCGCTCACCAGCTACGCCTGGCTGCTCGCGGGCCTCGCGGCGCTCGGGGTCGGCCTGGGCGCGGCGGTGCTGGCGTCGGTGCGGCCGGCCCGTGCCGCGCTCGTGGCGATCCCGCTGCTGCCGCTGCTGGTGGTCTCGTGGTGGACGCGGTTCCTCGTCTCGCTCTACGCGGAGCCGACGGCGCTGGTGGCGACGGTCTGGGTGCTGACCGGCCTGCTCGTCGTCGCGGGGACCCGGCCCACCGACCGCGTCCCGCGACTCGTCGCGCTCGGCCTGCTCGCCCTCGGGGGTCTGGTCGCGGCCACGGCCAAGCCCGGCTTCATCCCGATCGGCGGCGTCGCGGGCCTCTGCTGCGCGTTCGTCGCGGTCCGGGCGCCCCGGGCCCGGCGACCGGTGCGGGTGGTCGCGCGCCTCGCCGGGCCCCTTGTCGCGCTCGCGCTCGTGGCGGGTGCCGCGACTCCGGTCGCGGAGGCCGTCGTGGGCCAGGAGCGCAGCTACGCCGCCGTCAACGCCCACAACCTGATCTTCACCGCCCTCATGCCCGAGATCGGCCCGGACACCGTGGTGCCCGCCGTCGGGCTGCCGCCGGGCGCCGCCCTGCACTCCGGCGAGGGCTTCTACGTCACGGGCGGGATGGACGTGCCGGGCTGGGCGAGCGCCGTCGGCGACCGACCCGCGGAGGCGACCGCCACCGCCCACACACTGCTGCTGGAGCACCCCGCGGCGCTCGCGACGATGGTCGGGAACGGGCTGACCGCGACGATGCGCCCGCAGCTGACCTACCTGCCCTCGTCGCCGCGCGGCACGGCCCCCGAGCACTTCGAGGGCCGGACCGTCTACCCGGAGGCGGGCCCCGAGACGGTGCTGCTGAAGGGCTGGCTCGCGAACATCGGCGTCGGGTGGTTGCCGTGGGCGACGGTGCTCGCGGCGCTCCTCGCGGGGGCGGCGACGCTGCTGCCGCGGGTGCGGCGGGCGGACCCGCTGGCGGTCGGCCTGGCGCGGGTCGCGGCCGCCGCGGCGCTGCTCGGGCTCGGGGTGGTGACGCTCGCCGTGCTCGGCGACGGCTACTACGAGCTGTCCAAGCACGTGTGGCTCGGGTCGTACTGCGTCCTGGTCAGCGGCGTGACCGGGGCGGCCGCCGCCGTCGTCGGGACGACCGCCCGCTTCCGCCGTCGGTCGGCCTAGCGGTCTCAGGCCAACCCGACCGCCGTCGAGGCAGGCACCACCACGAACTGGCGCAGGCACAGGTCGGTGAACACCACCGGGCCGCGGGGCCCGGGCACGTGGTCGACGTTGATGCCGGTCTCCGGGACGCGCCGGAGCTTGAAGCCGTCGAGCAGGCGCGTCGTGGCGTTCCAGAACGCGCCGGTACCCGCGTAGGTGTCGAGGAAGACGCGGGCCGAGGCCTCGTCGGCGGTCACCACGGTGGCGGCGAGCCCGGAGGTCTCGCGGTTCGCGATCGCCGCGGCGTCGGCCGGCCCGTCCGCCGGGGCCACCGTCACCGTCGCCTCGTGCCCGTCGTCGAGAGCCCACTCGTGCCCGAGCGCGTGCTCGTGCGGCGGCAGCGACGCGCGGATGCCGGCGTCGGCGAGCTGCCCGACCAGGCGCGGGTGACCGTGTCCCAGTGCGGGCGGTCGACGAGCAGCAGGTTGAGCCGGTTGCACACCCCGAGCCGGTCCACCGACTCGGCGACGAGCTGCGCGGTGAGCGCCGGGTCGGCCGCGCGGTCGACGTAGAGCACGCCACCGCCGTCGGCGTGCGCGAGCGTCCGCACGCCGTGCTGCGCGGCCTCGAGGCCCAGCGCGCGGGTGGTCTCCCCCGAGCCGCGCAGGATCACCAGCCCGATCAGCCCGGGCCGGCGCACCAGCTCGACGGCGCACTCCCGGCGGGCGTCGCCGACGAGGGTCACCGCGTCCGGGGGCAGGCTCGCGGCCTCGAGCGCCGGGGAGACGACGTCGGCCATCAGCGCCGTCGCCGACGCGAGCGCGGCGCCGCCGGTGCGCAGGACGCCCGCGTTCCGGGACTTGACCAGCTGGGAGGCGACGTCGACGACGACGTTCGGGCGGGCCTCGAAGTTCGCGCCGATGACGCCGACCGGGCGCCGCCGCTCCACCAGGCGCAGCCCGTCGGGGCGCTCCTCGAGGACGGTGTCGCGCGGCGGCGTCGGGACCTCGGCGAGCTCGCGCAGCGAGTCGGCCATCGTCGCGAGCCGGTCCTCCCCGAGCCGGAGCCGGTCGACGAGCGCGGTCGTGGTCCCGGCGTCGAGCGCGGCGACGACGTCGGCCTCGTTCGCGGCCGCGAGGGTCGGGGCCTTGGCCAGCAGCAGGTCGGCCATCCCGCGCAGCGCCGCCGCGATCTGCGCGTCCGTCGCCGCCGCCATCGCCGGCGCGGCCGCGGCCGCCCGTTCGCCGCAGTCGGTCACGATCTCGGACGGGCTCGTCCGGGTGGGCGCGCTGGTCATCCGACCAGTATGCCGCTGCCGCCGCGCGCCTCCCCCGCGTGCCCGCGTGCCCTCGCGCGGCGCCGCCGGCTGTCACCGACGGTCACGGGGACCGACCGTCGAGCCCTCGGTGCCCACACGCTAGGCCGTTGATCATGCCGAGGGCACCGTCCGGGAGCGGTGCCGTCGGCATGATCAAGCGCCTACGGTGCCGTGCACGAGACGGCCGTGCCCGGGCCGCGGCACGGAGAGTGACCGGAGCCCCGAGGCGGACGGCGACGCCCGGCGGCGTCAGACCGACGCGGGCGCGGGGTTCCGGACCCGCACCGGGACGAGGTCGTCGGCGTGCACGACCTCCCGGCGCAGGT
>NZ_JBVPVA010000499.1:0-6349 GCF_055612215.1 Actinomycetospora sp.
TCCTCGAGGTCCTCACGGATCTTGTGGTAGACGACCTCGGACTCGTACTGGGCCGCGACGCCGGAGACCAGGCGCTCCTTCTCGGCCTCGGGGATGCCGAGCTTGTCGTAGGTCGACTTGATGTCCTCGGGCAGGTCGTCCCAGGTCGCGGCCTGCTTCTCCGTCGACCGGACGAAGTACTTGATGTTGTCGAAGTCGATGCCCGACAGGTCCGAGCCCCACTGCGGCATCGGCTTCTTGTCGAACATGGCGAGTGCCTTGAGGCGCAGCGCCAGCATCCAGTCCGGCTCGTCCTTCTTCGCCGAGATGTCCCGGACGACGGCCTCGGAGAGGCCGCGCTGCGCGCTGGCACCGGCGACGTCGGTGTCGTGCCACCCGAACTGGTAGCTCCCCAGCGAGGCGAGGGTCTCCTCCTGGGTGAGCGTCTCCTTCTCCGGCGCGGTGGTCATACGACCTGCCTTCCCTGGTTCTCGGGTCCTCCGCCGGTGGTGACGGCGGGGGTGGTGCTTCCCGTGTGCTGGTCCGACCGCTGCGCGGGGACGTGTGTGGTGCACGCGGCGTCGCCGCGCGCGATCGTGGCGAGCCGCTGGACGTGGGTGCCCAACAATTCGGCGAACACCTCGGCCTCGGCCTCGCAGAGTGCCGGGAACTCCGCGGCGACGTCGGCGACCGGGCAGTGGTGCTGGCAGAGCTGCTCGCCCGCGACACGGGCGTCCAGGCCGTCGCCCTCGCCGGCGCCCCGGGTGGTCGCGGCGTAGCCCTCGGCGGTGAGCGCCCCGGCGAGCCGGGTGGCCCGCTCGGCGCGGTCGGCGCCCGCGAGGACGTGCTCGCGGTGCTCCCCCACCATCGCCAGCGCGCGGTCCCGGGCGAAGCCCTTCACGGCGTCCTCGCCCGCCGCCTCGCGGAGACGGCGCAGCGCGGCGACGGCGAGCTCGGCCGGGCCGTCCTCCCCGCGTCCCGCACGGGCACGCCCGCTGGCGGTGAGGAGGAACTGGCGCGCGGGCCGGCCGCGCTTGCGCCCGGCGGCCTGCCGGGCGTCGCGGGTGACGACGCTGCCCTCGGCGACGAGCGCGTCGAGGTGGCGACGCACGCCGGGGCCGGAGAGCCGGAGCGTCTCGGCGAGCACACCCGCCGTCGTGGGACCCTGTTCGAGGAGCAGGCGGGCCACGGCGTCACGGGTGCGACCGTCGGCCGCGGAGCGCGCGTGCTCGGCGTGGGGCACGTCCTGTCGGAGCTCGTCCTGCCGGGCCACGTCGTCACCTCCGTCCGCTGCGTCGCGATGTCCTCAGGCGATCATGAACCGCCCCGCATCTTTTGACAACACCAGTCTTGCCTATATCGCGACGGGCGGCAAAGTCGGCGGCCCCGGGGTGTCACGGGTCACGCGACCCGGGGTCGACACGGACCCGACGAGGCCCTCGGTATCGTTCCCGAGGTGACGGCCACGGCCCCGACGGCGCCCCCCGAGGAGCCCTCGCCGTCGGGTGACGCCGAGGGCGGCACCCGCGGCGCACGCGTCGAGGCGCCGGCCACCCCGGACGAGCGCCGGCGGCTGCGGTTCTGCCGCCGCTTCGGGTTCACCGGCGCGCTGCTGATGGCCGTCGGCGCCCTCGGGTGCGGCGCCGCCCCGGCCTCGGCCTACAACCCCGTGCTCGGGATGCGGGTGCTCGGCCTGCCCGCCCGGCTGCCGACCGTCTCGCTCACGCTCGCCTACGTCGGCATGGGCATGGTCGTGCTGGCGTGGCTGTGGCTCGGTCGGCTGGCCTGGCCCGGTCGGGTGCGCCTGACCGTCCGCCAGCTCACCCGGATCCTCGTCATGTGGGCCGCGCCGCTCGCCGTCGCACCCCCGTTGTTCTCCACCGACGTCTACGGCTACCTCTCGCAGTCCGAGGTCGTCTCGCGCGGGTTCGACCCCTACGTCTACGGGGCCGCGTCGGCGCTGGGTCTCGACGATCCCCTGGTCGCCAGCATCCCGACGATCTGGCGCACCACCCCGTCGCCCTACGGCCCCGGGTTCCTCACCTTCGGCCGGCTGGTCACCGCGATCGCGGGGGACGACATCGTGCTCGGGGTCTACCTGCACCGCGTGCTCGCGCTCGTCGGGATCGGTCTGATCATCTGGGCGACGCCGCACCTCGCGCGCCGCGCCGGGGTGGAACCGATCGCGGCGCTGTGGCTCGCGATCAGCCCGCTGGTGCTCTTCCACCTGGTCTCGGGCATCCACAACGACGCGATCATGCTCGGCGTCGTCTTCTTCGGGCTCGAGATCGGGTTCCGCCGCTCGTGGTTCCTCGGTGCCGTGATCATCGGGCTGGGGGCCTCCGGGAAGATCCCCGCCATCCTCGCGCTGGCGTTCCTGTCCGCGCACGTCGCCCGCGAGCGCTGTCTGGCCGCCGGCCGCGACCCGGCGGGCCGGGACGGGCTGCGCGCGCTCGTCGGGTGGGGCGCCGTGGTGTCCGCGACGGGCCTCGCCGTCGTGGGCGCGGTGTCGGTGCTCTCCGGGCTCGGCTTCGGGTGGATCACCGCCCTGTCCGTGCCGAACCTGCTCCGCAGCTGGCTCTCGATCACCACCGACCTCGGGGTGCTCGGGGGCCAGATCGGCATCGCGCTCGGGCTCGGGGACCACACGGACGCGGTCCTCTCGCTCACCCGCTCCGCCGGCCTCGGGGTCGCGGCGCTCGTCTGCGCGCTGCTCGTGCTGGCGGTGCTGCGCGGCCGGCTGCACCCGGTGGCGGGCGTGGCCTACGGGTTCGGCGCGGTGTTCCTCGCCGGGCCGGTGCTGCACCCCTGGTACCTGCTGTGGCTCATGGTCCCGCTGGCCGCGTCGGTCACCGAGCCCCGCGTGCGCGGTGCGGCGGTGGCGATCTGCGCCGCGGTGGCGCTGCTCGTGCCGCCCACCGGCAACGACTTCACGTTCCGGGCCTACCAGCTCCCGATGGCGATCTTCGCCGCGCTCGCCGTCGCGGTCGTCCCGCTGCTGGCCGCGCGCGGGAACATCCCCCGCATCCCGCCCCGCCGCGCACCGGATCCCGAGCCGGCGGCGACGGTCCCGGGGGACGCCTCCTGAGCGGGCGCACCCGTGCACGGCCGTCCGGTGGCGCGCGACCTACGCTGGGGCGCGTGGGTGAACCGGCCGTCGAGGTGCGTGACCTCGTGGTGCGCTACGGCGCCACGACCGCCGTGGACGGACTGGACCTCGACCTGCACCACGGCCGCGTGCTCGCGCTGCTCGGCCCCAACGGCGCGGGCAAGACGACGACGGTCGAGGTGTGCGAGGGGTTCCGCGACCGCACCTCGGGGTCGGTGCAGGTGCTCGGAGCCGACCCGGCCGGCGCGCCCGAGGGGCTGCGCGCCCGCATCGGCGTCATGCCCCAGGGCGGCGGCGCCTACCCGATGGTGCGGGTGCGGGAGATGCTCGACCTCGTCGCCGCCTGCTCCGCCCATCCGCTGGACACCGCGTGGCTGGTGCGCACGCTCGGGCTGGAGTCGTGCGCCCGCCTGCCCTACAAGCGGCTCTCCGGGGGTCAGCAGCAGCGGTTGAGCCTCGCATGCGCCGTCGTCGGCCGTCCGGAGCTGGTGTTCCTCGACGAGCCCACCGCGGGCCTCGACCCGCAGGGCCGCCACCTCGTGTGGGACCTGGTGCGGGCGCTGCGCGGCGACGGCGTCGCGGTGCTGCTCACGACGCACCTCATGCAGGAGGCCGAGGCGCTCGCCGACGACGTCGTGATCGTCGACCACGGCAAGGTCGTCGCCTCCGGCTCGCCCGACGAGCTCACCGCCTCCGGGGCCGAGCAGCGGATGCGCTTCCGCGCCGCCCCGGGCATGGACCTGCGCCTGCTCGAGGAGGTCCTGCCCGAGGGCTACACGGGTTCCGAGGGGCCGGCCGGGCACTACACGGTGGAGGGGACGATCGACCCGCAGGTGCTCGCCGCGGTCACGGCGTGGTGCGCGCGCCAGGGTGTCCTCGCCGACGACGTGCGCGTCGGACGCCGCAGCCTGGAGGACGTCTTCCTGGACCTGACGGGGCGGGAGCTGCGGCCGTGAGCACCGAGGACGCCGCCGCGCCGTTCCCCGCCGGCACCTTCACCCCCGACCCCGGCGTCGGCTCGCGGGCCCGCATGCTCGCCGTCCACACCCGCACCGAGACGGTGCTGGCGCTGCGCCACTCCGAGCAGCTGCTGCTCACGCTCGTCATCCCGCTCGCGCTGCTCGTCGGGCTCACCCTGCTGCACGGGCTCGTCGACCTGCCCGAACCCCGCGTCGACGCCGCCCTCGGCACCGTCCTCGCGCTCGCGATGATGTCGACCGGCTTCACCAGCCAGGCCATCTCGCTCGGGTTCGACCGTCGCTACGGCCTGATGCGCCGCCTCGCCGCCACCGCGATCCCCCGCTGGCTCGTGGTGACCGGACGGCTGGGCGGGACGGCGGCCGTCGTCGTCATCCAGGTGGTCGTGCTCGGCGGGGTCGCGCTGCTGCTGGGCTGGCGCCCCGAGGGGGCCGAGGTCGGGTGGGCGCTGCTGCTCGTGGTGCTCGGGGCCGCGGCCTTCGGGGCCTGCGGGCTGCTGCTCGGGGGCTCGGTGCGGGCCGACCTCGTGCTCGTGATCGCCAACGTCGTCTGGTTCGTCCTGCTCTTCGTCGGCGGCATCGTCGTGCCGGCCGCGCAGCTGCCCGGCGCGCTCGGCACCGTCGTCGGCTTCCTGCCGAGCGGCGCGCTCGCCGAGGGTCTGCGGACCGTGCTGCTCGGCGGCACTCCCCCGGTCGGCGGGGTGGTCGTGCTGGTCGTGTGGGCCGTCGTCGCCGGGCTCGCGGCGGCGCGGACGCTGCGGTGGGACTGACCGGTGTTCTTCTACAGGCTGTCGTAGGCTGGGTCCCGTGACCGCAGCGACGACAGGGTGGTCGACGACGCGGTGGTCGACGCCGCCGGTGCTGATGCGCGTGCTCGCGGTGCTCGCCGTCGTCGGGCAGGGCGGCATCGCCG
Source organism: Actinomycetospora sp. (assembly GCF_055612215.1). Classification (NCBI taxonomy): domain Bacteria; kingdom Bacillati; phylum Actinomycetota; class Actinomycetes; order Pseudonocardiales; family Pseudonocardiaceae; genus Actinomycetospora; species Actinomycetospora sp. Next base: position 4,979 of record NZ_JBVPVA010000499.1, read on the forward strand.
TCACCGGGGCCGTCGTGCGCGTGACCGGCTCCGGGCTCGGCTGCCCGACCTGGCCGGAGTGCTTCCCCGGCAGCCTCGTGCCGACGCCGGACGCCGACGTCGCGACCCTGCACCAGTGGGTGGAGTTCTCGAACCGGCTCCTCGGGATCGCGCTGGTGGTCGTCGCCGGCGCCTGCGTGGTCGCGGCCGTGTTCGTGCGGCCGCGGCGCCGCCGGCTGCTGTGGCTGGCGCTCGCGATGCCCCTCGGGGTCGTCGCGCAGGCGGTGCTCGGCGGGATCACCGTGCTCACCGGCCTGGCCTGGTACACCGTCGCGCCGCACTTCCTGGTGTCCGTGCCGCTGGTGTGGCTGGCCGTGCTGCTGGCGCGGGACGCGTGGGCCCTGGACCGGGCCTCGGAGGCGCGGGTCCCGACGGTGCCGCGTGCGGTCCGCGGGCTGCTCGCGGTGACGGCCGTGGTGCTGGCGGCGCTGCTCGTCGTCGGGACGCTCGTGACGGCGGCCGGTCCGCACGCCGGGGACGCCACGACGCCCCGGCTCGACGCGTTCTCGGTGCCGGAGCTCGCCACGCTGCACGCGCACCTGCTGTTCGCGTTCCTGGGCCTGCTGGTCGGGCTCGGCTTCCTGCTGCACGCCGTGGGGGCGCCGCGACCGGTCGTCGTGCGCTTCCGGGTGCTCGTGCTCGTGACGCTCGCGCAGGGCGGGCTCGGCGGGGCGCAGTACGCGCTGGGCGTCCCGGAGGTGCTGGTGGCGTTCCACGTGCTCGGGGCGATGGTGACGACCGCCGCGGCCGCCTGGGTGTGGGCGGCGACGACGGAGCCGGCCGTGCGGGACCGCCCGGCGGGCGTGGCGTCGGTCGGAGCGCCCGCGTTGTCGGTGTCGTAGGGCATCCTGCTCGCGTCTGTCGGGGAGCGGGAGGTCGCGCGACGATGCGAGCGGTGCGGGTGGAGGCCCACGGCGGGCCCGAGGTGCTGGTGCCGGCCGACGTGGCCGACCCGTCGCCCGGTGAGGGCGAGGTCCTCGTCGAGGTCGGAGCCGCGGGCGTCAACTACATCGACACCTACCTGCGCAGCGGTCTCTATCCCGCGACGCTGCCGACCGTGCCGGGCCTCGAGGGTGCCGGGACGGTGCTCGAGGTCGGGTCGGGCGTCGCCGACGTGGCCGTGGGCGATCGCGTGGCGTTCAGCGACGGGCCGGGTTCCTACGCGCAGCGGGCGGTGATCCCCGCGGCGCGCGTCGTGCCGGTGCCCGACGCGCTGACCGCCGAGCAGGCCGCCGCGGTGCTGCTGCAGGGCATGACGGCGCACTACCTGGTGCACGACACCCATCCCGTCGCCCCCGGGGACGCGGTCCTCGTCCACGCCGGTGCGGGCGG
>NZ_JBVPVA010000500.1:0-1516 GCF_055612215.1 Actinomycetospora sp.
GTCGCCGGCCGCCAGCACGTCGCCGTGCCCCTCGTCTGGTTCGCCGTGCTCGCGGCCGCCGGGGTCGCGGGCGTGCCGGGGAGGCCGTGGCAGGGACCGGTGGCCCTCGCCGTCGGCGCCCTCGCCGCCGTCGTCCTGGCCCGGCACGCGATCCGGCGCCTCGGCGGGGTCAACGGGGACGTGTTCGGCGGGGTCTGTGAGGTGACGGTGACCGCCGCGGTCGCGGTGCTGGCGCTCGGCGGCTGAGCGCGCCGGTCAGGGGTACAGGGGCAGCCCCGCGGGCGGCAGAGCCTGCCTCACGTGCTGTTGATCAACGAGGTGAGGCGAGCAGGACCGCCGGGCAACGCCGGACCTCAGCCCAGGCGCTCCATCCACCCGTGGGTGTCCGGGACCGCGCCGCGCTGGATCGCGGTCAGCCGCTCCCGCAGCCGGGCCGTGACCGGACCGGGGGTGCCGTCGCCGATCTCGAAGGACCCGCCGTCGTACTTGACCGACCCGACCGGCGTGATCACGGCCGCCGTCCCGCAGGCGAACACCTCGGTGAGGCCCCCGGAGGCGACCTCCTTCTCCCACTCGTCGGTGGAGATGCGGCGCTCGGTGACGGTCGCGCCGTCCTCGCGGGCGAGCTCGAGCAGCGAGCGGCGCGTGATGCCCGGCAGCAGCGAGCCGGAGAGCTCGGGGGTGACCACCTCGTGGTGGCCCTCGGCGTCGGTGAAGACGAAGAACAGGTTCATCCCGCCCATCTCCTCCACCCAGCGGTGCTCGAGCGCGTCGAGCCACACCACCTGGTCGCACCCCTGCGCGGAGGCCTGGGCCTGGGCGGCCAGCGACGCGGCGTAGTTCCCGCCGCACTTCGCCTCGCCCGTGCCGCCCGGCACGGCGCGGACGTAGTCGGTGGAGAGCCACACGCTCACCGGAGCCAGCCCGCGCGGGAAGTAGGCGCCGGCCGGGGAGGCGATGAGCAGGTAGAGGTACTCCTCGCTGGGGCGCACGCCCAGCCCGGAGGACGACCCGAACATGAACGGCCGCAGGTACAGCGACTCCTCGCCGCCCGCGGCCGGCACCCAGCGGGCATCGACGGCCAGCAGCTCGCGGATCGAGTCGAGGAAGAGGTCCTCGGGCAGCGGCGGCATCGCCAGCCGCTCGGCCGAGCGCGCCATCCGCTCGGCGTTGGCCCACGGGCGGAACGACGCGATCGACCCGTCGGGGTGCCGGTAGGCCTTCAGCCCCTCGAAGATCGTCTGGCTGTAGTGCAGCACCACCGAGGCCGGGTCGATCGACAGCGGCTGGTACGGGCCCACCGTCGCGTCGTGCCAGCCGCGCGCGGCGTCCCAGGACACGGTGACCATGTGGTCGGTGAAGTACTTGCCGAACCCGGGCGCGGTCTAGGGTGGCGGGCATGTCGAGCACGGCCTTCACGCGTCTCCCGCACCCCGGTCCGGCGACCGAGGAGCGGGTCGCGGAGGTACTGGCCGCGCCCGGGTTCGGCAAGTACTTCACCGACCACATGGTCACC
>NZ_JBVPVA010000565.1:0-2712 GCF_055612215.1 Actinomycetospora sp.
AGCCGCCCCTTGGCCACGACCTTCGACGGCTCGACGTCGACGACGCCGACCTCGGACGCCATGATCACGAGGTCGTCGTCGGTCACCCAGTACCGGGACGGGCGCAGGCCGTTGCGGTCGAGCACGGCGCCGATCACGGTCCCGTCGGTGAACGCCACCGACGCCGGGCCGTCCCACGGCTCCATGAGGGAGGCGTGGAACCGGTAGAAGGCCCGACGTGCCGGGTCCATCTCGTCGTGGTTCTCCCACGCCTCGGGGATCATCATCATCACCGCGTGCGGCAGCGAGCGACCGCCCAGCGAGAGGAGCTCGAGGACCTCGTCGAAGCTGGCGGAATCCGAGACGTCCTCGGGACAGACCGGCATCGCGCGCTGCAGGTCCCCGGGGAAGAGGTCGGTGCCGAGAAGCGCCTCGCGGGCCCGCATGCGGTTGCGGTTGCCGCGGATGGTGTTGATCTCGCCGTTGTGCGCCATCGTCCGGTAGGGGTGCGCCAGCGGCCAGCTCGGGAAGGTGTTCGTCGAGAACCGGCTGTGCACGACGGCGATCGCGGACTGCAGCCGCTCGTCGCGCAGGTCCGGGAAGAACAGGGCCAGCTGGTCGGTGGTCAGCATGCCCTTGTAGGTCATGGTGCGGCTGGAGAGCGAGGCGATGTAGAGCCCGCAGCCCTGCTCACCGGACTCCCGCTCGGCCCGCTTGCGCACGATGTAGGCGATGCGGTCCAGGTCGATGCCGGCCAGCGACCGCTCGGGGTGCGCGACGAGGACCTGGGAGAACCGCGGCATCGCCGAGCGGGCGACGGAGCCGACGTCGGCGCCCTCCGGGTCGATCGGCACGTCGCGCCAGCAGAGGACCTCGAGGCCCTCCTCCGCGGTGATCCGCTCGAGCAGCGAGACGGCCTTGGCGTACTCGTCGTCGTCGGCGGGCAGGAACACCACGCCGGCGGCGTAGGCGTGCACGGGGGCGCCGCCGTCCTCGCTCGGGCGCGGGTCGGGCAGGGTGGCGTCGACGGTGGCGCGCAGCAGCTCGTCGGGCAGCTGCACCAGGATCCCCGCGCCGTCGCCGCTGGTGGGCTCGCTGCCCGCGGCCCCGCGGTGGTCGAGGTTGTGCAGCACCTGCAGCGCGTCGGACACGATCCGGTGGCTGCGACGGCCCGTCGTGTCCGCGACCGCACCGACACCGCACGCGTCGTGCTCGTACGCCGGGTCGTAGAGACCCTGGCGTCCGGGGTTGGTGGAGAACAGCACGGTGGGCGCCTCCTCGGGAGGGAGAGGGAGCGGAGCGGGAGCCCGTCCCGTCTCGGGCGGAGACGGTCGTGGACCCGGTCCGTCTCGGTCGTCGCGAGCCGGTGGTGGGAGACGGCGAGTGGCTCGGCCCGTCTCGACGGATACCCGGGGACGACGATGGCCCTGGAAGCGCCGATGGGTGGGTCGGGCGGTGACCCGGGAGCCGGCAGGACGACGCGGAACGTCGACGTTCCGCACCGTCGTGCGAGTCTAGCCCGCCGGGAGCCCGGACGACCCCGACGCGGAGCGTGATCGCCCCGACGTCGCGTGAAGCTGTCAGCGGGCGGCCGAAGGCGGTTCGGCCGTGGCCTCCTCCTCGTTCGCGGTCCCCTCGGGCTCGGAGTCGACGCCCGACGGTTCGTTCGCGCCGTGGTCCACCTCGCGGCCCGGGCCCGCGGCCTCCTTGCGGTTCTCGCGGGCCGCCTCCGCGTCGTCGGGGCCCTCACGGTCGTCGGTCTCGGGCCCGATGTGTCGGTGGTCGGTCACGTCAGTCGACGTACCCGGCGTCCCGGGGGCCGAACCGGGTTCCGGCCCGGGCATCGAGGCGGAGAGGTCCTCGCGGGGACCGCGGACCGCGATCAGGTAGACCACGGCCGCGACGAAGACGACGCCCGCGACCACGACGTTGATCCGCACGTCCCCGAACACCCGGGTCGCCGGGTCGGTGCGCAACAGCTCGATCACGAAGCGCCCGGCCGTGTAACCGGCCACGTAGACGGCGAAGGCTCGGCCGCGCGAGAGCCGCAGCCGCCGGTCGAGCACCACGACGAGGACCGCCACGAGGATGTTCCACACCAGCTCGTAGAGGAACGTCGGCTGCACGATCTCGACGGGGGTGCGGTCGAGCGCGACGCCGCCGAGGTTGTCGGGTGCGCCGGTGCCGGGGTCGACCCGGCGGTAGATCTCCAGCCCCCACGGGAGCGTCGTCGGCGCGCCGTAGAGCTCCTGGTTGAACCAGTTGCCGAGCCGCCCGACCGCCTGGGCGAGCACGATCCCCGGCGCCGCGGCGTCGGCGAAGGCGGTCAGCGGGACGCCCCGGCGGCGGCACGCGATCCACGCCCCGACCGCGCCGAGCGCGATGGCGCCCCAGATCCCGAGGCCGCCGTTCCACACGTAGAGCGCGGCCACCGGGTCGCCGCCCGGGCCGAAGTAGGTCCGCCAGTCGGTGGCGAGGTGGTAGAGCCGGCCGCCGACCAGGCCGAACGGCACCGCCCACACCGCGACGTCGATGACGAAGCCCGGGGCACCCCCGCGGGCGACGAACCGCCGGTCGGTCAGCCAGACCGCGAGGACGATGCCCGCGATGATGCAGAGGGCATACGCCCGCAGCGGGATCGGGCCGACGTGCCACACGCCCTGCGGAGGGCTGGGGATCGTCGCCGGGAGCATCGCTGCGAGCACGGGCCCACGCTATCGGGCGAGGGGACGG
>NZ_JBVPVA010000573.1:0-15954 GCF_055612215.1 Actinomycetospora sp.
CCGGTCGTGACCCCGCACAGGGCGAGGGCCAGCGCGTAGAGCGGGAGCGGGCCGGCGACCGCCAGCAGGACCAGTGACGGCGCGGCGAGCAGCAGCGCGACGGCCATGATCCGGGCCGCCGGGTGCCGGACGCTGAGCCGGCCCGAGAGCGGTCCGCACAGCGCCAGCCCCACCGAGGCCACGAAGAACAGCAGGCCCGCCGTCGCCGCGGACAGTCCGCGGACGTTCTGCAGCTCCAGGGTCGCGGCGAGGATCGACACCACGGTGCCGATGTTGGCCAGCGTCGCCGTGACCACCAGCACCACGTAGGCACGGTCGCGCAGCAGCGCCGGACGCACGAGCGGCTCGGCGACCCGCGTCTCGACGACCGCGAAGACCCCGAGCAGCACGATCCCCGCGGCCAGCGCCCCGAGCGTGCGGATGCTGGTGAACCCGCGGACGCCGACGTCGTCGACACCGACGCTGATCAGCGCCAGCGCGGCCACGACCGTGACCACGCCCCACCAGTCCAGCCCGCCGATCCGGCGTCGCCCCGAGCCGGTCCGGGACTCGGGGAGCCGCAACCCGCCCAGCACCGCCAGGACCGCCACCGGGACGTTCAGGAGGAACACCCACCGCCAGCTCACGGTCGAGGCCAGGACGCCCCCGACCACCGGGCCGAGCGCGGTGCCGACCCCGCCGATCCCGATCAGCGCCCCGACGACCCGGGGCCGCACGTCCTCGGTCGTGGCGTTGGTGACCAGGGCGAACGCGGTCGGCAGCACCACGGCCGCACCGAGGCCCTGGGCGACCCGCGCCGCGATCAGCACCGGCACCGACGAGACCAGGCCGCAGACCAGCGAGGTCAGCCCGAACAGCGTGATCCCGGCGAGCAGCACCGCGCGCCGCCCGAGCACGTCCCCGAGCCGTCCCCCCGGGATGAGCAGCGAGCCGACCGCGATCATGTAGCCGCTCAGCAGCCACTGCAGGTTCGTCGTCGACGTGCCCAGATCGGCCGCGATCGACGGGAGCGCGAGGCTCAGCGAGAAGAAGTCCAGCTGGATGCAGAACAGGGCCGCCCCGACGGGCAGGAAACGCACGACGAGCCGGGCCGTCCCCACCGCCGCCGTCATGTGGTCCCCCCGGACGCGTCGAGGAGGCGGATTGTCGCAGCGCTCGCCGTCACCGGGCAATCACGCCGGTCCCGTGGCGATCCGGGCGCCCGTCGTGCGGGGACGGCGCGGTCTACAGCAGGATCGACGCGGCAGCGCTCCTGATCGAGGCCAGCGCGTGGACGATCACGGGTTGCGCGGCGCCGCCCGCACGGGTCATGGCCACGATCCGCCGCACCGGGGCGGCCGTTCCGGTCAGGCGCAGTCGGACCACGTCGGTGCCGGGATGCACCGGGGCCAGCCGCGGGAGCATGAAGATCCCGAATCCGTGGGCGACCAGCGCGGTCCCGGTGTCCCATTCCTCGGCGTGGTGCGCGACGGTCGGGCGGAAGCCGGCGGCCTGGCACGCGGCGAGGGTGAGGCGGTGGTAGGCGCTGTCGGGACGGCAGGTGATCCACGGCTCGGACGCGGCATCGCGCAGCGTCACCTCGGGCAGGGTGGTGAGGCGGTGGCCCACCGGCACCGCGAGGTCGATGGGGTCGTCGAGCACGGTGTGCTGCTCGAAGCGCCGGTCGGTCTCGGGCGGCACGCGGTCGTCGACCACGAGCACCGCGAGGTCGCAGTCGCGGGCGAGCAACAGGTCGATGCAGCGCGCCGGTTCCGCCTCCACGACCTGGATCACCAGTCCGGGGAACCGCTCGCGCAACGCGGCGGCGCTAGGGACGAGGAAGCGTGCCGCCGCGGTGGAGAACCCGCACAGCCCGACCATCCCCGGCGAGTCCTCCGCGCCGGCCAGCTCCGCGCGCGCGGCCTCGGCCCGGGCGTGCAACGCCTCGGCGTGACGCAGCAGGACGTGTCCGGCCGCCGTGGGTTCCATGCGGCGCCCGACCTGTCGCACCAGTGCCACCCCGAGGTCCTCGGAGAGCCCGCGCAACTGCTGGGACACCGCGGACGAGGTGAAGTGCAACGCCCTGGCCGCCGCACTCACCGAGCCGTGGTGGGCCACGAGCTGCAGCGTCCGCAACCGCGGGTCGATCATGAAGCGATGCTACGCGCTCGATCAAGAAACGCGCGCTGGTGCTAACAGTCCGCGCCCGCGCATCGTCGTGGTCATGAGCGCCGGTGCGTCCCCGTCGGTCGAGACGACGGCCTCGCGGAGTCCGTCCCGGGCGCCGTCAGGGCCCGCGCGGGCCTGGGCGCTCGCGCTGCTCGCCCTGGGCGCCGCCGGCGCCGGCATCCCGAGCCCGCTCTACCCCGCCTACCAGGCGCAGCTCGGCTTCAGCGACGTGACGCTGACGGTCGTCTACGCGGTCTATCCCCTGGTCAGCGTGCCCGCGGTGTTCCTGCTGGGCCCCCTGGGCGACCGGTTCCCCCCGCGTCGGGTCATGCGCTGCGGCATCGCCGTCGCCGCAGCCGGCTCCCTCGCTCTCGCCCTGGCGACGGGCACCGGCTGGCTGATCCTCGGCCGGGTCGCCTACGGCCTCGCGCTCGCCGTCATGACCGGCGCCGGGGTCGCCGTCGCGACCAGCGGTGCGGACAAGGTGCGCGCCGGCGCGGTGTCGGCCATCGTGTTCATCCTCGGCACGGGCCTGGGCCCCGTCCTCGGGGGCGCGCTCACCGGGTACGGCCCGCGTCCCGGCCTGCTGCCCTTCGGCGTGGACCTGGTGCTGCTCGGGATCGTGTTCGTCGGGCTCGGCACCGTGCGCGAGCCCGGGCCGTCGGCCGATGGAGGGGCGTCCCTCGGGCCCACCGCCGGCGGACCCGGCGTGACCCGCAGCGCGCGGCGGGCCCTCGTCGTGGCGGCGGTGAACGGTTTCCTCGGCTGGGCGGTGGTCGGTCTCTTCCTCGGACTGATCTCCTCGGTCGCCCAACGCTTCCTCGACCTGCGGGATCCGCTGGTGGCCGGAGGGATCGCCGGAGCGCTCCTGGTGTGGTCGACGCTGACCGTGCCGGCGGTGACCCGACTGGGACCCCGTCGCTCCCAGATCGTGGGCCTGGTCGCCCTGGCTGCGTCGCTCGTGGTCCTCGCGCTCGGCGTGACCACCCTGGTCGGGGTCCTGGTGGCCTGCGTCGTCTCCGGCCTGGCCAACGGCCTGCTCTACGGCGGGGCGACCACCGTCGTCGCCACGACGGCCCCACCGGAACGGGCCAGCGGCACGGCCGCCGCCGTCTACTCGGCCTTCTACCTGGGCGCCGGGCTCCCGACCCTGCTGGTCGGCGTCCTCACGACGCTGCTCCCCCTCGACACGGCCCTGTCGACGATCGCCGTCGGAACACTCGCGCTCACCGCACTCATGATCGTCGTCTCCGCCACCGACAGCCGCCGCGCCGTCGTCAGACGAGCACCGGAGGGCTCGGGAGGACCCGGGCGAGTTCGCTCCCGATGATCTCGGCAGCGGCCGGGCAGCCACGGACGAAGCCGAAGAAGGGGCCGAAGTCGCGGGTGGCGGCGAAGCCGGTGAGGAACAGGCCCGGCACGCTGGTCTGCATCCCCTCGTCGAGCACCGGGAACCCGTCGACCGACTCGAGTCCGGACAGCTCCCGGAGGTAGGGCACGGCATCGATGTCGGCGCGGTAGCCGGTGGCGAGGACGACGTGGTCGACGAGGAGGACCTCCCCGGTCGAGAGCTCGACACGGATCTCGCCGTTCGGCTGCTCGACGCAGCTCATCACCTCGGTCCGCGGGTGGCGGTGCACGATCCCGTCCGGCATGCGCGGGGTGAGCCACGGCTCGAGCGTGAGGCGACCCACCGACCAGAACTGCCGGGCGATGGCGTCCCGACGCTCGGCCGGCAACCGCCGGAACCAGCCGGGAACGGCCAGGGTCTGGTGGATCATCGGGTCGACGAAGCGCCAGTCGGCCGCGGTGAACTCGGGAGTGTCGTGGCGGTAGACCACGTGGACGGCCTCCACGCCGGCGTCGGCCAGGAGCGCGGCCCACTCGAACGCGCTCTGACGTCCGCCGATGATGAGTGTCCGGGCGTCGCGGGCGCGGTCGACCTCGGTGAGGAAGCAGGTGTGGGTCACCCGGTCCGGCCGCAGGCCGGCGACGGCCCGGTGCGGGGTGTTGGTGAAGTGGCTGATGCCCGGCGCGGCGACCACGGCCGCCGCCGACAACCGGTCGCCCCCCTCGAGCTCGACGTCGAAGGCGTCGTCGGTGCGGCGCAGCGCGGTGACGAACTCGCGTCGGACCTGCAGGCCGGCGACCTCTTGGAACCAGGTGGCGTAGTCGACGAACAGGTCGACCGGGATCGGGTCGACGTCGACCGGGTCGATGCCGCGCTGTGCGAGGTAGGCCTCGAAGGTGTGCACACCCGCCGCGTCGAGGTGCCAGTCCGGCCCGGAGCGCAGCAACATCCCCTGCGGCATGTGCTCCCGCCAGAAGCCCATCGGCTCGCCGAGCACGATCGGGTCCATGCCGAGACGCCGCGCCTGGGCCGCCACGGCCAACCCGTACGGACCAGCACCGACGATTGCAAGTGAAGTATCGACCACGATGTCTCCTGAGAATGGGCGGCATCGACCCCGAAGGGGGCTACCGCCATGTGAATGGAGGAAGAAGAACACGGAGAGCAACTTCCACGGTCCGCCGACCGGCCAGGGTCTCGAACCGCCCCCGGCCGATGGGGCACGATCGCGACATGTGCCGCAACATCCGGGTCCTCCACAACTTCGAGCCCCCGGCCAGCGACGTCGAGGTGCACGAGGCCGCCCTGCAGTACGTCCGCAAGATCAGCGGTGCGGCGCGTCCCTCGAAGGCCAACGAGGACGCGTTCGCCCGCGCGGTCGCCGAGATCACGGCGAGCACCCGCACGCTCCTCGACGAGCTGGTCACCACCGCCCCGCCGAAGGATCGCGAGGTCGAGGCGCACAAGGCACGGGAGCGCGCCCGCGAGCGCTACGCCCGCTGATCCGTCCCGCGGCGCCGTCGCCCGCAGCGGCGGTCAGCCGGCCGCGGTGTCGGTGGTCCGGCCGCCCTCGTCGTGCCACGGCACGAGGCCGACGACGACGTCGGGCAGATCGGCGAGGTCGTACTCGAGGCGGCGCCACTCGGCCTGCCCCCGGGCGTGCGCGGCGTCCCGGTACGGCCCGTAGCAGTCGCTGTGGCCGGTCACGAGATCGACCACCAGGACCACGAAGCCGTCGGCGTCGACCTCCTCGTCGCACGGGCTCCTGCTCTCCCCCGGGAGGGTCATGCGTGCCTCCGTCTCGTCCTCGGCCGGGTCCTGCCCCGACCGTCCCGAGAAGGGTCGCCTGCCGGAGCCGACGGCGGTGTCCCCCGATCGCCCGGTGCCGCGGTGGACACGCGTGTCCCCCCATCGCCGGACAGCCACCTCGACCTCACCTCTCACATGCGCCGGTCGACCACTGGATCTGTGAGGGCCGGCCGGGTTCCGCCTTCCTGGCTAGCGGACTCGGCCGGGGCATCGTGACCTGGGTCTCAGTTCCCTGTGGCCGACCGGGGCGCGTGGTCCGCAGTGGAGTTGCCTCCCACGAAAGTCGCGCCGGCCGGCGTCGTGATCTCCCGGGATCGGGAGTTCCCTGCTCACCCACGGTCCCGCCATCGGCCTTTCCGGCGGGCCTGGTCTTTCGGCGGACGGTATCGACGTCCGGAGCAGGAACGGGTCGTCCGCCGTGCGGACGCAGACCCTCGGCTCTCCGGACTCGGGCGTCGGCGAGAGCGGCGACGTGTCCCTGCCGGGTGGAGGTTTGACACCGCATACGGCGTGGTGTGCCATCACCAGCGGCTTTCTGGGGATCGACCGGCTCGGCCGGCGCAGGAGAGGCGGCAGCGCGATGACGTGAGTGACCGCGTTACTCCTGGAATCCGATCAGGACACGGCCATTTCCATCGATATCGCCGACAGAATCGGCGCCTCCCGCGCGCCGAGGCCTCACCATTCCGGTCCCCATTCCATCATCGGGACCGGCTCCGTCGCGCGCCGTCCCGGGCGGCGCGCCGTCGAGAAGGAGTCCGCCCGTGCCCGGCACCGACCAGCGCGTCCTGTTGTTCGCCGACGGATTCGGCGGCATGACCATGGCCGCCTACACCCGGCTCCGCGATCTCGGGGCGCAGGTGTGCTTCCACGCACCCACGGGACCCGACGACATGGTGGCGGCCTACCGCGACCTGTCGCCGGACCTCGTCGTCGCCCCGACCCTGACGACGCGGGTGCCGGCCGAGCTCTACGGCCGCGTCGCGATCAACCATCCCGGACGGCTCGGTGACCGCGGGCCGTCCTCCATCGACTGGGCGCGGCTGCGCGGGGACCGGTTCGCCGGCCACACCCTGCTGTGGGCGGACGAGGGGTGGGACGAGGGGCCGGTCCTGACGACGGAGACGATCCGGTACCCGGACGACCCGGCGCTGACCAAGAGCTGGCTCTACTCCCGCCTGCACCGGGCCGCGACGGTGCGCGGGCTCGAGACGTTGCTGACCCGCGACCCGCGGGCGGTCACGGTGGACCACGACCGGCCCTCGGTGCTCGGGACGTGGAACAACCCGGTGAAGCAGAAGGACGTGGGGTTCGAGTGGACGCTCCCGGCCGAGGAGATCGTCCGGCTCGCCGCCGCCCGTGACGGCGCCCCGGGCGTCCTGGCCGAACTGCTGGGCACCGAGACCTACGTCTACGACGTGCACCTCGGCGGTCCGGCTCCGCACGGCGCCGAGCCCGGCGACGTGGTGGAGGTCCTGCCCGACAGCGCCGTCCGGGTCGCGGCCGGCCCGGTGCGCGACGGTCACCGCGCGAGCGTCTGGGTGGGCTGCCTCAAGAGCCGCGGCACCCCCGAGCGGCGGACGTTCAAGCTCCCGGCGTCGTGGTGGGTCGGCCGGGGCACGCCGACGGCGGACTCCCCCGGCTCCGGCCGCGGGTTCCGCCCGGTGCGGGTCGAGTACCCCGACGAGGCCACCGCGGTGGTCACGGCCGGCGCCTACAACGGGGCGTGGTCGACCGGGTTCTGCCGCCGGGTCGACGCGGCCCTCGGCGCGGTCCTCGAGGATCCGGAGGTGACCACGGTCCTCTTCCGCGGCGGGGGCCGGGACCCGTTCGGCAACGGCATCCATCTCAACCACATCTACGGGGCCGACCCGGGTCTCGGAGCGGCCATGGAGCGGGAGGCCCGGGACAACATCCGCGCGATCAACCAGGTCTGCGAGCGCTTCTTCGACCTGCGCCGGGCCGGGAAGCGGGTGGTCGTCCTGGTCGACGGGGACGCCGGTGCCGGCGGCGCGTTCCTCGCCCTGTGCGGCGACCACGTCATCGCCGACCCGACGGTCAACCTCAACCCGCACTACGTCGGGATGGGCGGGCTGCACGGCTCCGAGCACCACACCTGGACGCTGCGTCAGCGGATCCCGGACGCGGAGACCCGCCACGCCCTGCTCACCGAGTGTCTGCCCGTCAGTCCGCACCAGGCCCAGCGGATGGGCCTGGTCGACGAGGTCGCTCCCGACGGGCTCGCGCCTGCCGACCTGGGCGAGTGGGCCCTCGACGTGGCCCGCCGCTACACCTCGCTCGCCGCGCAGCAGCGGCTGTGCCCGCCGCCTCCGCCCAGCCGGCTCGACCAGGTCGCGACCGCGGCCGCCGAGCTCGCGGCCATCGACCGGGACTTCGGCGACGCCGAGTTCCAGGCCGCGCTGACGCGGTTCGTCGAGAAGCGCCCGGACGAGGGCCCGTCCGGACCCGCTGCCGCCCGGGAGTACCGCGGGGCGTACCCGACCTGACCGCCGTCGTGGGCGAGGCCGCCGGACCGGGTCACCCGGCCCGGCCGCTCAGCCCAACGCCGGGACGATCGCCTCGATCAGGTGCGGGCCCGGCTCGCCCTGCGCCCACCGCAGCGCGTCGAGCAGGTCCTCGGTGGTCTCCACCCGCCGCGCCGGCACGCCGTAGCCGGTCGCCAGGGACACGAAGTCCGGGGTCGGGTCGGCCAGGGTCAGCATCCGCCCGGCCCGGCCCGAGTGGGCCGCCTCGCCCGCCCCGGTCCGGGCCAGCTCCACCCGCAGGATGGCGTACGCCGAGTTGTTGATCAGCACCGTCGTGACGTCGAGCTGCTCGCGGGCCTGGGTCCACAGCGCCTGGAGGGTGTAGAGCGCGCTGCCGTCGGCCTGGACCGCGACGACCGGCCGGTCCGGGGCCGCGATCGCCGCCCCGAGCGCGGCGGGCGGGCCCTGCCCGATGGCCCCGCCGGTGAGCGCGAGCTGGGTGTGCGGAGCCGCCGTCTGCAGGGCCGGGGCGAGGACGGCCGCGGCGGTGTGTGCCTCGTCGACGACGATGGCCTCCTCGGGAAGGGTCGCGGCGACCGCGGCGCACAGCGACCGCACGTCCAGCGGCCCGGGTGCGGGCTCCGGTGCCCGGTGCGGCGCGGGCTCGGCCACCGCGTCCCGGGCCACCTCGTCCGCGAGCTCCGCCAGGGCCGCGGCCACGTCGGACGCCGGGTCGGCCAGCCCCACCACCGCGCACCCGTCGGGCACGAGGTCGCCGGGCACCCCCGGGTAGCCGAAGAACGACACCGGGGAGCGGGCGCCTGCCAGCACCAGTGACGACGCCCCCTCGAGTTGCGCGATCGCCTCCTCCGCGAAGTAGGCCAGCTTGTCCACCCGCGGCCGGCCGGCACCGGTGTCCCAGCGCCGCGGGAACGTCTCCACCAGCAGCCGGGCCCCGGTCGCGGCGGCGATGCGCCCGGCCGCGTCCATCGCGTCCACGGTCAGGGCCGGCCCGCCCAGCAGGATCACCGCACCGGGCTCGCGCACCGCCGCCGCGGCGGCCGCCACCCGGCCCGGCGCCGGCGGGAACGGCGAGGTGGCCGGAAGTGCGGGGGCGAGCGCGCCGCCCTCGGACCACGACACGTCGGCCGGCAGCACGAGGGTCGCGACCTGACCGCCGTGCTCCGAGGTCGCGGCCACCGCGCGCATCGCGTCGTCGGCCACGTCGCGGACGTCGCCGGAGGTGTGGACCCAGCCGGACACCGTCTGCGCCAGCGCGGTGATGTCGGACTGCAACGGCGCGTCGTGGCGCACGTGGTCGGTGGCGTGTGCCCCGACGACGAGCAGGAGCGGGGTCCGGGCCCGGCGGGCGTTGTGCAGGTTGGCGATCCCGTTGCCGAGCCCCGGACCGAGGTGCAACAGGACCGCGGCGGGCCGCCCGGTGATGCGGGCGTGGGCGTCCGCCGCCCCCGTCGCGACGCCCTCGAACAGCGTCAGCACCCCGCGCATCTCCGGGACCGAGTCCAGCGCCTGCACGAAGTGCATCTCGGAGGTGCCGGGGTTCATGAAGCACACGTCGACGCCGGCCCCGACCAGCGAGCCGACGAGCGCCTCGGCGCCCCTCACGCGTCGCTCCCGGACATCGGCGAGGGGGGCGGGGAGCACAACGACGTCGTCACGGCGCCCACTCCACACCGTGGGCTCCCGCCGGGGGAAGTCGGGGGCCCGGAGATCGCGCCGGACCCGCGGCGGCGCCCGAGGCGTTGACGACCGCGGGACGACCTGACGACGATGGCCGCGCCGACGCCGTCGTCCGAGGGAGCACCCCGTGATCGTCATCAACATCGTCATGCCGATCCGGCCCGAGCGGATGGACGACTGGCTGGCCCTCGCCGACTCCTACGCCGAGGACGTCAACGCCGAGGAGGGCTGCCTGTTCTTCAAGTTCTCCCGCAGCCTCACCGACGAGAACGAGTTCGTCTGCATCGAGGGCTTCCGGGACGCCGACGCGGGCGCGACCCACGTCGCCCAGCCCTACGTGAAGAAGTTCTTCGAGGCCGCGCCCGACCTCGTCTCCGCGCAGCCGCAGATCCTCTACATCGACACCCCCCACGACGGCTTCGCGCCGATGGGCGAGATCCAGCCGCGCTGATCAGAGCCCGGTGACGGCGTCGATCAGGCGGTCGTCGATGTCGTGCGGCCAGGAATGCGCCGGGCCGAGGCCGGCGGCGTCGCGGGGAAGATCGTCATCCTCCCCGGACGCTGACCGAGGGGCGTCCTACCGCCCGACGCGACGCTTCCGGCCGGTCGCGGCGTTGTAGATCAGCAGCACGATCACGGCGCCGATGATGGAGCCGATCCACCCGGCGGGGTGGAAGCCCCTGATGCCGACGGTGAGCAGGCCGAAGATCAGGCCTCCGACCACGGAGCCCACGATCCCGAGCAGGATCGTCCGGAGGAGACCGATGTCGTCCTTGCCGGGCACGAGCGCTCGCGCGATGAACCCGGCGATCAGGCCGAAGACGATCCATCCGATGATGGTGAGGATCATGGGACCTCCTCGGGAGGTGTCGTGGTGCTCCCAGGGTAGATCTTCCCGACGTCGGAGCGGCCCGACGACGTGCGCCGGAGCAGCGCGACGAGTTCGCGGAGCGCCATCAGCAGTGCGAACGTCGCGAAGACCAGACCGAGGACCGAGGCGTCCAGAGCCAGCCCGAGCGCGGCCCCGGCGACCACGCCGGGCGCGGACGTCAGCCCGAGCAGCCACCCCCAGCCAGAGGACGCCGTGCCCTGGCGCACGTGCACGACAGAACCGACGATCGAGTTCGGGATGAACATGAGCAACGACGTCCCGGCCGCGACGTGCAGCTCGACCCCGAACAGCAGCACCAGCGCGGGCACGGCGAGCAGCCCGCCGCCGAGCCCCATCGCCCCCGACCAGGCCCCGATCACGAGTCCCACCGCGATCGTCGTCGGGACCACGAACCACAGGTGGGCGAGCAGCCCGGGCGGCACGACGGCGTGGGTCAGCAGCGGCAGCCCCAGCGCGTCGACCGAGAACTTGGCCGCGGTGAGCACCAGGATCACGATCAGCAGCACCCGCAGCAGGGTCTCCGAGGCACGGGCCAGCAGGCGCGGTCCGACGAGTCCGCCGAGGGTCCCGCCGATCAGCATCCCGGTGCCGACCCGCAGGTCGAGCGCGCCGCCACCGAACGCGTAGGCCGAGGCGCCGGCCACGCAGACGCCGATGTTCGCGAGGGTGGACGTGCCGTGCACCCGGGCGCGGCTCATCGACGTGAAGCGGTCCAGCGCGGGGACGAACAGCACTCCGCTGCCGCCGCCGATCAGACCGCCGACCACCCCGCCCACCAGCCCGATGCCCACGATCCCCGCCCGGGACCCGACTTCGCCGCCGTCGCCCTGCGGTGGGGCGTGCCACTCGGTCGACGGTCTGCGTTGCGGCATGCCCTCCAGGGTGAGGGACGAGCGTCCCTCGTCGCTCTGATCCAGGCGTATCCCGGAGAACCGGGGCCCGCGGACCCGGTGTCCCGCCCTGCTGCGCGGGCACGGCCGCCGGGTGCCCGCCTGCTCACCGCTCGGAGCACGCTCCCGACGACGGCTCGACGCCGCGATCGCCGCGATCCCCGCGCAGGAGGTAGAACGCGGGCGCCGTCGTGGACGTCCCGCACACCGGGCAGCGACGACGCTCACCGCGTCCGCCGTCGACCAGCTCACCCGGCGGGAAGCGCCGGACCCTCCCGCGGCAGAGCTCACCGGGGCAGATCAGCTCCTGGTGCCACACCAGGTGCTCCCCCACCGACGAGTCGGCTCCGCCCTCCGCCCGCCGCCCCGGCCTCACGTCGTCATTCCCCATGGCCGTCCACGATCGTCCGCCTCGGCGTCGCCGTGACCCCCGCCTCCGGCAAATAGTTCCCGGATCCGGACACGGCCGGTCCTGCGTCCGCACCCCCGACCGGGTGATCGGGGCCCCGGCAGCCGTGCCGCCGGTAACGAAGAGGTCACCTCCCCGCGATCACGGGCACGACGATCCACGTGGGGGGAGCAATCCATGGTGATCCGCCTCGAGCGGGTGCCGACGCCGTCGGTCACGGCCGGCGGCGCGGTGGTGCCGGAGGCGGACACCGCGGCGGTCCGGGCGGCCGGTCCCGGTCCCGACGGCGGCACCACCGCCGGCGGGCGACGGCGCCGACGCGTGGCGCTGGTCGTGGCGCTGGTCGCGATCCTCGTCGCGTCCGGAGCCTCCCTGACGGCGTGGGCGCTCATCGCCCCGCCCGGGGCCGTGGGCCACGACGTCTCCTACCCGCAGTGCGGCACCGCCCTCCCGAGCACCGGCACGTTCGGCGTGGTGGGGGTCAACGGCGGCAAGGTCTCGACGGCCAACCCGTGCCTGTCCACCCAGTACGCCTGGGCGACGCGCACCGGCAGCGCCGCGCTCTACGCCAACACCGGCAACCCGGGGTCGATCTCCACCTTCTACTGGCCGGCCAGCGGCAGCCGCGACCCCGCGCTGTGCACCGACCGCACGTCGGCGTCCGACCCCGGCTGCGCCTACGACTACGGCTGGCACGGCGGGAAGAACTCCCTGCAGATCGCGCAGAACGCCGTCAGCGGCGCCTCGGGCCGCACGTGGTGGCTCGACGTGGAGCTGGCCAACAGTTGGAACGGCTCCACTTCGGCGAACGCCGCCGCCCTGCAGGGAGCCCTGGACGCGCTGCACGACTCCGGGGTCGCGAGCGTCGGCATCTACTCCACCGCCTACCAGTGGGGCCAGATCACGGGCGGGTACGCGTCCGGGAACGCCGCGACCTACCGCTCCTCCTGGTCCCGCGCGTTCACCCCGAAGCACCCCATGGAGCAGGCACCGCTGTGGATCGCCGGGCTCAGCACGCTCGACGCCGCGAGCCGCAACTGCTCCACCACGTTCACCGGGGGGACCGCCGCCCTCGCGCAGTACACCGACGGCAACACCGACGGTGACCTGGTCTGCGGCGCACCCCCGGCGACGACGCCGCCGACCACGACCACCACTCCCCCGACGACGAGCACGACCACGTCGACGACCGGCACGGCCCCGGTGACCAGCACGCAGCCGACCACCACGGCCCCGACCACGACGAGCGCGACCCCGACCACCACCACGGCACCGACCACCACGACGGCACCCACCACCACCACGACGGCACCGACGACGACGACCGCCGCGCCCACCACGACGACGACCGCGCCCACCACCACTACCGCCCCGACGACCACGACGGGCGCGCCCGGCACCACGAGCCCCGCCCCGCCCCGGCCCGCGCCGGGGGTCCCGACGAAGGTCACCGCCGCCACCGACCGCGTGGCCGGGGTGGACCTCGCGTGGACGGCACCCGTGATGACCGGCAGTCCGGTCAACCGCTACGTGATCATGCGCAGCACGGCGCCGGGGCGCGAGGCCGCGCTCGGGATCCTGACCTGCCGGACCCCCACCTGCAGCTGGCGCGACGCGTCCACCGTGCGTGGCGCGACGTACTACTACCAGGTCGTGGCGGTCGACGACGCCAACGCGACGGGACCGCGGTCGCCGGAGGTCGCGGCGCGCGCCCGGTAGCGCCCGCCGCGCCGCCGTCGCCGGTCTCGCGGGGAGACCGTGAGCACCGGCGGCGAGGCGATCACGGCGGTGGGCCCTGGGTCGGCGGCGGACCCGGCCGGGGTTCCCGGGGGATCTCGACCCGGCGCGCCACGATGTCCCCGGCGAGGTCGCTGAGCCGTCGCCGCGACCGGCGGGCCTGGCTGCGGAGCCGATCGAACGCCGTCGACATGTCCACCCCGGCCCGCTCGGCGATCACCCCCTTGGCCTGCTCGATCACGACGCGGCTGTGCAGCGCGTGCTGCAGCTGGGACGTCACCGTGCTCTGATCGCGGACCCGCCGGTCCTGGAGGATGCTGATGGTCGCGATGTCGGCCAGGCCCTGGGCGGCCCGCGCGTCGCTGACCGGGAGCTCCTGGGCAGCGGTGGTGAAGAGGTTGAGCGCCCCGACGGTCTGCTCCCGCAACCGCAGGGGCAGGGCGTGGACCGCGCCGAACCCACCCGCCAGGGCCCGGGACACGAACTGCGGCCAGCGCGACTCCCGGCTCAGGTCGGCGGCGCTGACGGGGCGGCTGGTGCGCAGGCACTCCAGGCACGGACCGTCGTCAGCCTGCAGCTCGAAGAGCTCGAGGGATCGGGTGTCGTCGTCGGACGAGGCGAGGACCGACAGCCGGCCGCGACCGTCGTCGACCAGCAGGCCGGCCGTGTCCACGGCGAAGAGCGCGACGCACTTGACCGACAGCTCGGTCAGCAGGTCGACGACGTCGTAGTCGGCCAC
Organism: Actinomycetospora sp.; assembly: GCF_055612215.1. NCBI lineage: Bacteria > Bacillati > Actinomycetota > Actinomycetes > Pseudonocardiales > Pseudonocardiaceae > Actinomycetospora > Actinomycetospora sp. Next base: position 14,163 of record NZ_JBVPVA010000573.1, read on the forward strand.
CAGCGTGTCCGCCAGCCGGACGAACGTCTCGACCAGCAGGCCTTCCCGCGCCTCGTGGCGCACTTCTTCACCACGTCGAGCCATCTACTCCACCCCATCGGAGAAACGCAGCCGGCGCTCGACCACGTCGCGCGCGACCTCGGCGATCGGTCGGTCCTCGACGAACGCCGTCGCGCGCAGGCGGGCCAGGGCCGCATCGGACGAGACGTCCAGCTGGGCCACGATCATCCCGGTGGCCTGGTACACCTCGACGTGTTCGAGCGGCGCCCCGGCCAGCCACCCGTGCGGATCGTGGTCGTCGTCGGGCGCTGGGGCCCCGCTCTCGTCCAGGGTGCGCCCCGGACGCAGGCCCAGCAACGACCAGAACGTCGCGTCCGCGGCGCGCTGTGCCGCGGCCAGGTCGGCGGGAGCGATCAGCCCCGGGCGGTCACGGTAGAAGTCCAGGATCCCGATCAGCGCGTCCCGCGCCTGCAACGGCAGCACCACCATCGCCCGCGCCGGGGTCTCCCGCACCGCCGAGGAGAACATCGGCCAGCGCGCGTCGCGGGTGTCGGTGATGTCGGCGACGACGACCGCCCGACCGGTCGTGAACGCCTCGACGCAGGGGCCCTCGGCCAGCCGGAACTGCAGCTCGTCGATCCGCGCGGCGACCTCGTCCGAGGCCCACAGCGGCTGCTGGCGGTCGGCGTCGGACATCAGGGTGATGCCCGCCCCGGTCACCGGCAGCCGGGCCACACACAGCTCGACGATGCGCCGCGGCGCGTCCCATCCGCCGACGGCCACCACCGCCGCCAGCTCCGCCTCGAACTGCACCGGGTCATCCACGGCGCCCCCGATCACCGCACACCCAGACCTCCCCAGCGGAACCGTCCCGTCTGATCGGGGGCCCAACCTAGGGCCTGCGGCGGACCAGCGACCCGATGGCGCGCGCGACCCCGGAGAACAGCGCGCCCGTCGTGGCCGCCCAGTCGAAGTAGTCGCGCCAGAGCGTGATGCGGCCACCGTGCACCTCGAAGGTCCCGCACACCCAGAAGGCCACCCGGACCCGGCCCACGACGAGGACGTCGGTCCGCTCGGTCAGCACCACCGGTCCGGTCGCGGCCAGCCGGTGCATCTGCGCCTCGAAGCCCGACAATGCGCGCGGCATCGAGCGCAGCAGCCGCAGCGTCGCGGCCCGACCGTGGGCGGCGGGCAGGGAGACGTTCTCGTACACGACGTCGGGGTCCAGCAGGGCCCCCGCGGCGTCGATGTCGAACCGCTCGAGCGCGGCGAGGAAGGCGCGGACCGTGTCCGCGCTCGTCGTGTCGGTCGCGGGCGTGGCCCCGGCGTTCTCGCTCATGGCGCTCCACCCTGCCCGAGGAGCGGTCGCGGCGCGGCTCGCCTGTGGTCAGCGTCAGGTGGCAGCTCTCCGAGCGATGCCGAGGTGATCCACATCCGTGCGGCGGAACACACCAGATCTGACCTGTTCCGCCGCACAATCCGCGATCATGCTGGCGCCCCGGAGCTCGAACCCGGCCCGCCGGCACGGTTCGTGGAGCAGCGTGTGGTCCAGGATCGCCGACAAACCATGGAGGACCGGGTCCGCGCTCGTCGTGTCGGTCGCGGGCGTGGCCCCGGCGTTCTCGCTCATGGCGCTCCACCCTGCCCGAGGAGCCGTCGTGGCGCGGCTCGTCGGCCAGGTGATCCACATCCGTGCGGCGGAATGCATCAGATGTGACCTGTTCCGCCGCACAATCCGCGATCATGCCGGCGCCCCGGAGCTCGAACCCGGCCCGCCGGCACGGTTCGTGGA
>NZ_JBVPVA010000577.1:0-2693 GCF_055612215.1 Actinomycetospora sp.
GCGACGGTCACCCCGGTACTGGTCTATCGCGATGTGCGTGCTGCGGTCGCGTTCCTGGAAGCCGCCTTCGGTTTCTCGGAGAAGGTCAGGATCGGTGACGGCCACCGCGCCCAGATGCGGGTCGGCACTGACGGCGCGGTCGTCGTCGCGGACGACGGCGGGGACCGGAGTCCGGTGGCACCCGGCGTGGTCACCCACGAGATCAAGGTGCGCGTCGACGACGTCGACGCGGCGTTCGCCCGGGCCCGCCGAGCCGGCGCCGTGGTGCGCCAGGAGGTCGTCTCCCATTCCTACGGTGAGCGGGCCGGCGTGGTCGAGGACCTCGGCGGGCATCGCTGGGAGCTCACCCAGACCGAGCGTGACGTCGCCCCGGAGGAATGGGGCGGGACGGCGGTCGGGTCCTGGTGAGTGGTGTCGGGAGACGCACCACTGATCGGCATCAGGGGACGATCCGATCCCGACGCAGCTGCGTGAACAGGTCCTCGAACATCCCCTCGGTCCGGACGTGTTCGGTGAACCCGGCTCGCCGGAGCTTCGAGCCGTCCGCGAGGAAGTCGTAGTTCCACGAGAACACGGCGTCACCGAACGCCCACGAGGACACCTGGGCGAACGGGGTCGGACGCAGTCCGTGCTCGGCGACCATGCGGTCCCAGAGGGCTTCCTTGTCCGCCATGGCCTCCGCCAACGACATCGGCAACGGAGACCCCACCGGGACGTCGAGCATCGCGGCGAGCCGAGGCCACATGTCGTTCCACCGGAACAGGTCCCCGTTGGTCACGTTGAACGCCTCGTTCGCCGCGGCCGGCTCGGTCGCGGCCCACACCGTGGCCCGGGCGAGCAGCCCGGCGTCGGTCATCTCCAGCAACGTGTCGTAGGCGCCGGGCACCCCGGGGAAACGCAGCGGGATCCCGAGCTCCCGGCTCATCGCGGCGTAGACCGCGATCACGAGCACCAGGTTCATCGGGTTGCCCAGCGCGGTCCCGCACACCACGGACGGCCGCAGCGCCGACCAGGTCCACGGACCGGCCCGCCGCTCGAGGAAGGCCTGCTGCGAGAGGTTGAACTCCGGGGGGAGGTGGCCGGCGTCCTCCTCGCGGGCGGGGGTCGGGAACGGCCCGAGGTGGGCGCCGTAGACCTTGTAGCCCTGCATCAGGCTGACGTGGCGCAGGCCCGGCGCCGCGGCCTCGACCGCGTCGACGGCGTTCTCCAGCATCGCCTGGTTGGGTCCGAGCAGCGCCGCCCGGGTCGGGTGGTCCTGGTAGGCGGCGTAGAAGAGGTGGGTCACGTCCCGCTCATCGGCGAGGGCCGCGCGGGCCGACGGGGCGTCGAGGAGGTCCACCGCGACGTGACGGACCCCGTCCCTCTCCGCCGCCCCGCGCCGGGACACCCCGATCACGTCCCAGTCCGGCAGTGAGGTCAGGTGCTCGACGAGCCGGCCACCGATGACCCCGCGTGCGCCGACGACGAGCGCGGTCTTCTTCTCCACGACGTGCTCCTCGCGTCCGGCCCGCCCGTCCGGCGAGCAGTGCGCTCCACGCTGGCTCGTCGTCCGGCCGGGCACCTCACCTCCTCGGGGATGTCCCCGCCGTGCCTGGCACTGCCAGGGTCAGGTTGCGACGCGCCGGGACGAGCACACTCGACCCATGACCTCGACGACCGAACTCGGCGAGTTCCTCCGGGTCCGGCGCGCGCAGCTGCGGCCGGACGACCTGGGCGTCGTCTCCTACGGTGCGCGACGCGTCCCCGGGCTGCGCCGCGAGGAGCTCGCCCAGCTCGCCGGCGTCAGTCCGACCTACTACACCCGCCTCGAGCAGGGACAGAGCCAGAACGCCTCGGACGCCGTCCTCGACGCGGTGGCGACCGCGCTGCGGCTCACCCCGGAGGAGCGCCGCCACCTCCACACCCTCGCCCGGCCACCGGCCGGGCCGGCCCAGGTGCACCCCACGGCACCGCTGGCACCCCAGACCCGCCTGCTCGTCACCAGCATCGCCGACGCCCCGGTCATCGCTCTCGACCTGCGCACCGATGTCGTCGCGTGGAACGCACCCGGTCACGCCCTCGTCGCCGGACACCTGCCCCGCAGGTCCCCCGACGACCCCGCCGCCCGCCCGAACCTGATGTGGATGCTGTTCCTCGACCCGCACACCCGCGAGCTCTATCCCGACCGCGACACCGAGACGTGGCGCGCGGTCGCCTCGCTGCGGGTCGCCGCCGCGCACCATCCGAACGACCCCGGCCTGGCGGCGTTGGTCGGCGAGCTGGTGATCAAGAGCCCGGAGTTCGCCGAGCTCTGGCACCGGCACCCCGTCGGTGCCTGCACCCACGGGACCAAGCGGCTGCGCCACCCCACCGTCGGCGAGCTCGAGCTCGGCTTCAGCGTGCTCACCCCGCCGGACGACTCCGGCCACCGGCTCCTGGTCTACGGGGCCGGACCCGACAGCCCCGCGGCCGCCGGCCTCGCCCTCCTCGGCCGCTAGCCAGCCCGGCCGCCGCGCCGCGCTCGGAGCAGACTGTCGACCATGGCTGACCCCGAAGCGCCGCCGGCCACCACGCCGGGCGCCGGCTCGACCCGCCGCGAGCGTGGTGGTCCCGAGCACCCCGCGGTGCTCGGCGCCGGCGGGGCCGGCCTGGCGCTGGGGGCGCTCGGGGTGGTGTTCGGCGACATCGGGACCAGCCCGCTCTACGCGATGCAG
>NZ_JBVPVA010000621.1:0-7501 GCF_055612215.1 Actinomycetospora sp.
GAACACCTCGCCGCCGTCGCCGCCGAACTCAACGGCCGACCCCGCAAGACCCTCGGCTGGCGCAACCCCGCCGAAACCATGCGCCAGCTACTGTCCGCCCCACCAACCACCGGTGTTGCAACGACCCCCTGAGGCCAAGGGCGATCCTGCGTGCCTGGTGTGCTCCTGATCATGGCGTCGGCGGGCACCGGCTCCCCGCCCGTTGATCAGGGGCACACCAGGCGGGGCGCAGGCCGACTTTGCGTGCCTGGTGTGCTGATGATCACCGGGAGTGGGGCGGCCGGGCGCGGCAGCACGGCCGGGCGCGGCAGCCCGGCCGAGCGCGGGTCGACACGGCCGGGCGCGGCAGCGCTACCGGCGCGGATCGGCCTCAGAAGCGCGGGTGGTCCCCGTGCAGGGCGGCCTCGCCCGGCGTGCCGATCCCGCCCTCCGCGGCGCGGATCTCCCCGAGCACCCACGCCGGGACGTGCTTGGCGGTGAGCACCGCGAGCGCCCGGTCGACGTCCTCGGGCGGCACGATCGCCACCATCCCGACGCCCATGTTGAAGGTCGACTCCATCTCGGCGCGCTCCACGCGGCCGCGCCCGGCGATGAGCTTGAACACCGGGTCCGGGGTCCACGTCGTCCGGTCGAGGTCGGCCCGCAACCCGTCGGGGAGCACCCGCGCCAGGTTCGCGCACAGCCCGCCGCCGGTGACGTGGGCGAACGTCCGGACGTCGGTCTCCGCCACGAGCGCGAGGCAGTCGCGGGCGTAGATCCGGGTCGGGCGCAGCAGCTCCTCGCCGAGGGTGTGGCCGAACTCCTCCACGTGCCCGTCGAGGGACATCCGCCCGATCTCGAGCAGCACCCGACGGGCCAGCGAGTAGCCGTTGGAGTGCAGACCCGACGCGGCCATCGCGATCACGTGGTCGCCGGCGCGCACACGGTCGGGACCCAGCACCGCGTCGGCCTCGACGACCCCGACGCCGGTGGCCGAGAGGTCGTAGTGGTCGGGGTGCATGACCCCGGGGTGCTCCGCGGTCTCGCCGCCGAGCAGGGCGCAGCCGGCGATCCGGCAGCCCTCGGCGATCCCGGAGACGATGGCCTCGACCTTCGCCGGGTCGAGGCGCCCGATGGCCAGGTAGTCCTGCAGGAACAGCGGCTCCGCCCCGCAGACCACGAGGTCGTCGACCACCATCGCGACGAGGTCGAGCCCGACGGTGTCGTGCTTGTCGACGGCCTGCGCCACGGCGATCTTCGTGCCGACGCCGTCGGTGGACGCGGCGAGCAGCGGCTCGGTGTACTTCGACGTGCGCAGCGCGAACAGCCCGGCGAAGCCGCCGATGCCGCCCATCACCTCCGGGCGCGCGGTCGACGCCGCGAGGGGCTTGATGCGCTCCACCGCCCGCTCGCCCGCGGCGACGTCGACGCCCGCCGCGGCGTAGCTGGCGGAGGAGTCGGCCCGCGATCCGGCCGCGGTCACGGGCGGGAGAGGGCGTCCTCGGCCCCGTAGCCGTGGCTGGAGCGGGTGGCCGGCACCGCCGCGGCGTTCACGGGCACGCCGGAGCGCGTCCCCGTCGCCTCGTGGATGACGTTGCCCGCGTCGCCGCACGGTGTGCCCGTGACGTCCTCGAGCATGTGCTTGCCGACCATCGCCTCGTCGGGCAGGGCGATCGGGTACTGCCCGGAGAAGCACGCCGTGCACAGCCGCGAGCGGGGCTGCTCGGTGGCGGCGACGAGGCCCTCCTGCGAGATGTAGCCCAGGCTGTCGGCGCCGACCGAGCGGCGGATGCCCTCGTTGTCCAGGCCGTTGGCCACGAGCTCGGCCCGGGAGGCGAAGTCGATGCCGTAGAAGCAGGGCCAGCGGACCGGCGGGCTCGCGATCCGGACGTGCACCTCGACCGCCCCGGCCTCGCGCAGCATCCGGACCAGGGCGCGCTGGGTGTTGCCGCGGACGATCGAGTCGTCGACCACCACGAGGCGCTTGCCCCGGATCACCTCGCGCAGCGGGTTGAGCTTGAGCCGGATGCCGAGCTGGCGGATGGTCTGCGAGGGCTGGATGAAGGTGCGGCCGACGTAGGCGTTCTTCACCAGGCCCATGCCGTAGGGGATCCCCGACGCCTCGGCGTAGCCGACCGCCGCCGGCGTCCCGGACTCGGGCACCGGGATCACGAGGTCGGCCTCGGCGGGGTGCTCCGCGGCGAGCCGACGCCCGATCTCCACGCGCGCCATGTGCACGCTGCGGCCGGCGATCGAGGTGTCGGGGCGCGCGAGGTAGACGTACTCGAAGATGCAGCCCTTGGGCTCCGGCGCGGCGAACCGCGAGGACCGCAGGCCGTCGGCGTCGATCGCGAGCAGCTCGCCCGGCTCGACCTCGCGGACGAAGGACGCCCCGACGATGTCGAGCGCCGCGGTCTCCGAGGCCACCACCCAGCCACGGTCGAGGCGGCCCAGCACGAGCGGGCGCACGCCGTGGCGGTCACGCGCGGCGTAGAGCGTGGTCTCGTCGCAGAAGGCGAGGCTGAAGGCGCCCCGCAGGTCGGGCAGCAGCCGCAGTGCCGCCTCCTCCACGCCGAGGTCGGCCGCGGACTCGGCCAGCAGCCCCGTCACGACGTCGGAGTCGGTGGTGGCGGCCATCCGGGCCCGGCCGTCGGGCACGCCGTCGGGGAGCTTGCGCCCGACGAGCTCGGCGGTGTTGACGAGGTTGCCGTTGTGCCCGAGTGCGATCCCGGTCCCCGCGGGCGTGGTCCGGAAGGTCGGCTGCGCGTTCTCCCAGGTCGGCGACCCGGTGGTCGAGTACCGCGTGTGCCCGACGGCGAGGTGGCCGCGCAGCGAGGCCAGCGTCTGCTCGTCGAAGACCTGGCTGACCAGCCCGAGGTCCTTGAACACCACGATCTGGCGGCCGTCGGACACGGCGATGCCCGCGGCCTCCTGGCCGCGGTGCTGCAGCGCGAACAGCCCGAAGTAGGTGAGCTTCGACACGTCCTCCCCGGGAGCCCACACACCGAAGACGCCGCACTCCTCGTGGGGCACGTCGTCCGCGGTGTGGGTGGGGTCTTCAGGACGAATCGGCTCCGGAACGGGACCGGCTGCGACCACCGAGGGGCTCCTCGAGACGGGGGCGGGAAGCATCCCCCAGCCTACGTGCGCCGCCCGTCGCGGTCGCGGGTCGTGGCCGTGACAGGAGCGGCGATCGGGTCACGAACCGGACGGAACGCCCTCGTCGTCGTCGTCGGGTCCCGGCCACGGTGGCCCGTGCGGATCCCGCAGCACGTCGAGGACGTCCTCCCGCGGCAACGCCGCCGCGAAGTGCCAGCCCTGGCCCTCGTCGCACCCCAGCCGGCGCAGCCGGGCGGCCTGCGCCGGTGTCTCGACGCCCTCCGCGCACACGGTCATGCCGAGCGCGTGCCCGAGCTCGACGAGGGTCCCGACGATGCGCTCGTCGACCGGGTTGGTGACGTCGGCCTCCCGCAGCCCCTCGCCGAAGGACCCGTCCAGCTTGATCACGTCCACCGGCAGCTTGCGCAGGTAGGACAGGTTCGAGTAGCCGGTGCCGAAGTCGTCGATCGCGATGCGCACGCCGAGGGCGCGCAGCCCGTCGAGCGCCTTGAGCGGGGCCCCCTCGTCGCTGGTCAGGGCCCGTTCGGTGAGCTCGATCTGGAGCAGGTGAGGGGGCAGGCCGGTGTCGGCGAGCACCGTCTCGACGTCGGGGAGCAGCGTCGGCTCGTGCAGCTGGCGGGGCGCGACGTTGACCGAGACGAACGGGGCGGCGTCGCCGAACTCGTCGTACCAGAGCTTGGCGTCGCGGCAGGCGCGCGCCAGCACCCAGTGCCCGAGCGGCACGATCGCGCCGGTCTCCTCGGCGAGCCCGATGAACCGGTGCGGGCCGAGCACCCCCAGCTTCGGGTGGTGCCAGCGGACCAGCGCCTCGACGCCGCGCATCGCGTGGTCGGCCATCGACACGAGCGGCTGGTAGAGCGCGAAGAACTCCTCCCGCTCGATCGCCGCCGGCATCGCCGCCGAGAGGGCGAAGCGGGTGATCTCGGCCTCGTCGCGGTTCGGGTCGTGCAGCGCCCAGCGCCCGCGCCCGTCGGCCTTCGCGGAGTAGAGCGTCAGGTCGGCCGCGCGCATCAGGTCCGAGGTGTCCCCGCCCACCACGCCGCGCTCGACGACGCCGATGCTCGCCGTGATCAGCAGCTCCTGGCCGGCGAGGACCAGCGGCCGGGACAGCGCGTCGAGGATCCGCTCGGCGAGCGCCACCAGCTGCGCCTCCCCGCGCGAGTTCTCGACGAGGACGACGAACTCGTCGCCGCCCATCCGCGCGACGAGCTCGCCGTCGGTGGCCTGCTCGGCGAGGCGGATCGCGACCGCCTGCAGCATGAGGTCGCCGACCTCGTGGCCGAGGCTGTCGTTGACCGCCTTGAACCCGTCGAGGTCGAGGAAGCAGAGCCCGACGCGGCGCGACGAGCCCGCCGGCGTGGTGTCGAAGATGCGCTCGAGCCGGTCGGAGAACAGCGCGCGGTTCGGCAGCGTCGTCAGGGTGTCGTGGTAGGCCTGGTACTCCAGGTGGGACTGGAGCAGGTGCTGCTCGGTGACGTCCTGGAGCATCGCCACCTGGTAGGCGGGCGCGCCGTGCTCGTCGCGCACCAGCGAGAGCGTCAGGTTGCAGATGATCTCCTCGCCGTCCTTGCGGTAGTACCGCTTCTCGGCGCGGAAGTTGTCCACCTCCCCGGCGAGCAGCCGCTCGTACTGCACCCACACCGAGGGCAGGTCGTCCGGGTGCGCCAGCTCCCCCACCGACCGGCGGCGCATCTCCTGTGCGGTGTAGCCGAACATCTGCGTCAGCGTCGGGTTGACCTCGACGATGCGGCCCTGCAGGTCGCCCAGCGCGATCCCGATCGCGGCCTCGTAGAACATCGCGCGGAACCGCGCCTCGCTGGCGTGCAGGGCCTGCTCGGTCTGGTGCCGCGCGACGATCACGGCGCGCCGGATGGCCTCCTGCTCGTCGAGGGTGCGGTCCCGCAGGGTCGTCGCGTAGCCCGACGCGAGGGCCCCGACGAGCGCGGCGACGTCCCCGCGGACCGCCTCGCCGAGCAGGTCGGGGAGCCGGGTGGAGAGCAGCACGATCGTCCGCTCGAGCGTCGAGGGCCCGGTGAAGTGGGCGGCGACGAGCCGCGCGCCCGCCTCGACACCCACCGTCGCGTCGACGGGGTGGGTGGACAGGGCCGCGACGAGGTCGGCGCTGATCTCGGTGAGGTACTCGACGAGCTCGTCGGACCCCATCGGCACGTAGCTCGTGCCCTCGACCTCGGCCGCCCAGGCACGGGCGAGCGCCTCGACGACGCCCTCGTCAGTCACGACGTCCCACGCCCGCGTACCCGGGGTTGCGCTCGGCCCCGTCGGGCACCGGGCCGTCCGGGCGCCAGAGCGGGATGTGGACGACGCCGGGGTCGAGCACCGAGAAGCCGTCGAAGAAACGCACCACGTCGTCGTGGGGCCGCATCGACATCGGCGTCGCCGTGCGCCGGTAGAGCGCCACGTGGTCGTCCACGCGCTGCGGCGCGCCGTCGGCGGAGGCGTGGCTGAGCACGAGGTGGCTGCCGGGGACGAGTGCGTCGCGGTAGCGCGCGAGGGCCTCGCCGGGTCGGCGCTCGTCGCCGACGAAGTGCAGCAGGGCGACGGCGAGCAGCGCGACCGGGCGGTCGAGGTCGAGCACCGCGCGGGTCTCCGGGGCGCCGAGCACCGCGTCGACGTCGAGGAAGTCGGCGTGGACGACGCCGCAGCGGGGGTCGTCGGCCAGGAGCGCCCGGGCGTGCGCGACGGCGACGGGGTCGACGTCGACGTAGACCACGCGCGCCGCCGGGTCCTCGGCCTGGGCGACCTCGTGGACGTTCCCGGCCGTGGGGATCCCCGACCCGACGTCGAGTAACTGGTCGATGCCGGCGGCGATGCAGAGCCGGACGGCCCGCCGCATGAAGGCGCGGTTGGCCTGCATGATCCGCGGCAGGTCCGGCCAGTCCGCGATGGCCTGGCGCGCCATCTCGCGGTCGACCGCGAAGTTGTGACTGCCGCCCAGGTAGTAGTCGTAGACGCGCGCCGCGCTCGGACGGTCGATGTCGACGTCCTGCGGCGCCCACGTCGGACGTGTCACGCGGTCACCACCCCCCGGTCACCGAGAGCATACGGGCGGGGACCGCGCGGACGAGTGGCCACGATCGGGCGACCGTCGTCGCCGTCGGCGGTCAGTGGGCACCGTCCGGGAGCGGGTCGGACCCGGCGTCGGCGTCGGCGAGGGGCAGCCAGTGCCCGACCTGCGGGGCCCGGTGCCCCGAGGCCCGGACCGCCCCGGTCGCGACGGCGTCCTCGAAGCGCGCACGGCCGAGCGCGAGCGCGCACCAGGTCCGGGGGTCGGTCTCCACCACGTTGGGCGGCGTCCCGCGGGTGTGCCGGGGGCCCTCGACGCAGTGCACCGCGCCGAACGGCGGGACCCGGACCTCGACACTGCGGCCCGGGGCGACGTGCTCCAGCGCGGCGAGGGAGGTGCGGACGGCGGCGGCGCGGACCGCGCGCGGCGGAGCGGGCACGGCGTCGTCGGGACTCGGTCCCTCGGGGCGCGCGTCCACCCAGGCGGCGACGGCGGCCAGGGCGCTGCGGACCTCGTCGGGTCGCGGGGCTCGGCGTGGGGGCATGGTGTCCCCGAATCTAGGCCCCCGCCGTCGCGCGCGCCGCCGCCGTCCGTGGTGGGCTGCCGCGGTGCTGCGACGTGCGCTCGGGGTGCTCCTGCTGCTGGTCCTCGCCGCGTGGGCGCGGGGCCTCGCGGCCGCCCGGACGATGGAGACCGACCACGCCGCCTACTGGCGACGCCGGGGTCGCTCGCCGGGGGACCTCCTGCTCGTCGCGCTCGGCGACTCGCTCGCGCAGGGGCTCGGGGCGATCCACCCGGAGCGGTCGTGGGCGGGGCGGCTGGCGGACGCGCTGGAGGAGCGCACCGGCCGTCCGGTGCGGGTGCTCTGCCTCGGCGTCTGCGGGGCCGGGGTGGCCGACGTGCTCGCCGACCAGCTGCCGCAGGTGCCCGAGGCGGCGCTGCGCGGCGAGCCGGGGACGCTGATCGCGCTCGAGGTGGGCACCAACGACGCGTCCGGGGGCACCGACCCCGAGGAGTTCCGGCGCCTGCTCACGCAGGTGTGCGCGGCGCTGCCGGCGGGCTCGCTCGTCGGGGACGTGCCCGACCTGAAGCGGGGCGCGGTGCGCCGGGCCGGCGCGGCGCTCTCGGAGGTGGCGCGCGAGGTCGTGGCGGCCCACCCGCAGCTGCGGCCCGCCCGGGTGGAGGCCTCGACGCACGGCGTGGTCCCGTGGGAGTTCGGGCCGGACCTGGCCCACCCCAACGGGCTGGGCTACCGGCGCTTCGCGCGGGCGTTCACGGCGGCGCTGGACGAGGGGGCCCGTCCGGCCTCCGGGTGAAGCGGCCCGGGAGTGAGCGGCCCCATCGGCGTGCTCCCCTGAATCTGCACTCGGACGGCAG
>NZ_JBVPVA010000709.1:0-3232 GCF_055612215.1 Actinomycetospora sp.
CGGTGAAGTTGGCCGACCCGAGCAGCTGGCGCAGGTACCACTCGCCCTGCGTCTCGTTCTCCAGCTCCTCCTCGGTGAACACCTCGGCGCCGTCGGGGAAGTGCCCGCAGAAGATGATCGCGTAGGACCAGATGTTGCGGATCACGTTGGCGGTGAAGTTCGCCGTCGCGGTCGGCACGAAGTTCGGGCCGGTGAGCGCCGGGAACAGCACGTAGTCCTTGCCGATCTGGCGGGCCTGCTTGCGTGCGATGTCCGCGAGCTTGCGCTTGAACTCGTCCGGGTCCTCGATCTGCTGCTTGCGCAGGCCCTCGATGTCGAGGTCGTGCAGCGAGACGCCGTACTCGAAAGCCAGCATGAGCAGCGTGTTCACCATGGGCTGCGTCAGGTAGTACGGGTGCCACGGCTGGTCGGACCGGACCCGGAGGATCTCGTACCCGACGTCCTTGTCCTTGCCGATGACGTTCGTGTACGTGTGGTGCAGGTAGTTGTGCGAGTGCTTCCACTGATCGGCCGGGCAGACGTTGTCCCACTCCCACGTCGACGAGTGGATCTCCGGATCGTTCATCCAGTCCCACTCGCCGTGCATGACGTTGTGGCCGATCTCCATGTTCTCGAGGATCTTGGCCACGCCGAGCGTGAGCGCGCCGGCCCACCAGAGCTCGCGGCGGTTGCTGCCGAACATCATCACGCGGGCGGCGACGTTGAGCCGTCGCTGGATGGTGATCAGCCGTCGGATGTAGGCGGCGTCGGCGTCCCCGCGCGACTCCTCGATGTCGGACCGGATCTGGTCGAACTCCCGGCCCAGTGCTTCGACGTCCTCCTGGCTGAGGTGGGCGAATTCCTTCACGTCCCGGATGGCCACGGCGACTCCTATCGTTGCTTGCGGCTGCGGTGGTTGTCGCTGTCTCAGGCGTCGACGACGCAGTCGCCTGCGGCCGCCGTGATGCATGTCTGGATCTTGACGGCGTCCCAGCTCTGTCCGCCGGAGCCGTCCGCGCGGTGCTCGGTGCCGTCGCGCAGGTCGCGCACCGTGCCGGAGCGCAGCGGCACGACGCAGGTGTGGCAGATGCCCATGCGGCAGCCGAACGGCAGCTTCAGGCCCACCGACTCACCGCCCTCGAGCAGGGTGGTCGCTCCGTCGACCTCGACCTCCTTCTCCGACTGGGAGAAGGTGACGGTGCCGCCCTCGGCCTCCCCGCCCGCGAGGTTGGCCGAGAAGCGCTCGACGTGCAGGTGGTCCTCGAGACCCTCGGCCTCCCAGACCTCCTCGGCCTCGTCGAGCATCGCGTTCGGGCCACAGACCCACGCCTCGCGCTCGGTCCAGTCGGGGCAGACCTCCGAGAGGTCGTGCAGGTCGAGGTGACCCTCCTCGGTCGTGTGGCGGCGGATCACGGTGACGGAGCCGTACCGCTGGTCGAGGTCGGAGAGCTCGTCGGAGAACAGGAAGTGCTCGGGGTCCGGCGCGGAGTGCACGACCACGACGTCGGGCATCGTCCGGCGCCGGTCGAGCGTCCGGAGGAACGCCATGATCGGCGTGATCCCGCTGCCCGCGGTGAGGAAGAGGATCTTCTTCGGCGGCGGCTCGGGCAGGACGAAATCACCCTGCGGCGGGGCGAGCCGGACGATGGTGCCGGGCGCGACGCCGCGTACGAGGTGCTGGGAGAGGAAGCCCTCCGGCTGCGCCTTGATGGTCACCGAGAGGTGGCCGGCGTCGCGCTTCGGCGGCGAGGTCAGCGAGTACGAGCGCCAGTGGAAGCGGCCGTCGACCTGGACCGCGATGCCGACGTACTGCCCGGGCTGGTGGTCGAAGGACCAGCCCCAGCCCGGCTTGATGACCAGCGTGGCGGCGTCCTCGGTCTCCGGCACGACCTTGACGATCTTGCCCCGCAGCTCCCGCGCCGACCACAGCGGGTTGAGCAGCGTCAGGTAGTCGTCGGGGAGCAGCGGTGTCGTGAAGCGGGACGCGGCCGCGCGCAGCCGCTGGACCGAGCGGGGTAGCCCCGTCGAGGACTCGTTCACTGATGCCTCCGCTTCGTTGCCGGGGACAGGAGTGCGCCCCACCGAACGGGTGAGCGCGTGCCTCCGGATTGACCGATCTTCGTCACATCAAAACATCCGGTGATGTCATATGACATCGCGGGATGTCATGGACGATCGGGGTCCTCGTCGTCCCCGAGGACCCGGGACGCCTCGCGGACGAGCTCGCCGACCGCCCGCGGCATCGTCTCGCGGAAGGCCGACATCACCGTCTGCGCCGCGACGGGCTGCAGCTTGGCCACGACCTCGCGGATCTCCTCGAAACGGTCGGCCGGCAGGCCCGCCGTGACGAAGTCCTGCCACACGGTACGTCGGAAGAGATCGACGAAGTTCTCGGCGACCTCGGTGACGTGCTCGAGCACCATCCGCCGCGTGCCGAGGAGCGCGTCCAGTGGCATCCCGAGGCGCACCGCCTCCGCGCCGGCCCGCACCATCCCGGGGCTGTGCACCCGGATCGACCCGCCACCGAGGTCCTCGATCAGCCCCGCACCGACGAGCATGTCGTAGTGCGCCGGCTCGACGCCCACCCACGAGGTGAACTCGTCGCGGTCCATGTCCACCGGCGGTTCCGCCTGCCAGGGCATCAGCATGTCGAGGTACTGCGAGAGGGCGCGCTCGGCGGTCTGGCTCGGTGTGGCGTCCACGAGGCGTTCGATCGCGGCGAGCGAGAACCCCTCGGACTGCAGGTGCGTGATGAGCTCGAGCCGGGCGAGGTGCTCGGTGCCGTAGAACCCGGTGCGCCCCTGCATGTGCGGCGGAGGGAGTAGTCCGCGGGCCGCGTGGGCGCGGACGTTCCGGACGGTCATCCCAGCATGGGAGGCCAGACGGTCGATCGTCCATGCCCCCGGAGACCCCACGCCCACTCACGGTACGAGTGTTCCACGGCGAGCGCGGTTCGTGTTACCCCGGGTACCTAGTAGTTGTGCGAGGTCGGTCACGTCGAGGGGTGCGCGGGCGCGGGCGGGTTCGGCCCCCGGCGGCCGCGTGGGGCGCCCGTGGCGTTCGGGGTGGACGAGGTCCTGGTCCCGCTTTCCTGACCAGGGGTACTGCACTCAGGTCGAGTGGCGTCGGACGGTGCGTGGCGTACCCCTGACCCGCGGGTCGGCCAGGCCGGACCCCGGTTCTGCCGGCGACGGGCACACCACGCAGGTGACATCGCTCGGACGATGCACAGCGTGCTCGTGATCGTCGTGCA